>NZ_JABSUZ010000068.1:0-8178 GCF_013284345.1 Brevibacillus sp. MS2.2 | reverse complement strand
TTTTAATGATAGACTCATTAACGCTTTCGCTGTTCAGTTTTCAAAGAGCATTTTGTTCGTCTCTCTCGAGGCGACTTTTCTATCTTATCATACCGTCTAGGCTTTTGCAAGATGTTTTTTAAAAAAATCTTGTTCCGCTTAGCGGCGACAATTCAATACTTTATCAAACAATGTTCAAGAAGTAAATAGCTTTTGTAACATTTCTTCTTGAAGTATTGCTTCAACCGAAGCGACAAGAAGTATCTTATCACGTATTTTTAAACAACACAAGAGGTTTTTATAATAAAATTGAATTTCTTTAAATTACATTAAAAAAGAGGCGAATCACTCGCCTCTCTCCGTTACTGTTCCATTACTCTCACAATAGATAAATGTCGAGCTTCGACTAAGTTTACGATTTTTCCACCTGTTTCGACCATTGGTCTCGTTGGGTGATTACGATCTGTAAATACGATCTTCCCAATCGTTCCATCACTTAATTCAACGAGCGTTCCTACAGCGAATTGAGTGATCCCTTCCACAAATGTGCGAACAATGGTAGGATCAAGTTTCCCGAAGCTATCCTGCACTAATTGCTCCACCACTTGATAGGGAGACAACGCCTTTTGGTGCACACGATCCGAGCTCATTGCGTGATACACATCGGCCACAGCGACGATTTTACTGTATAAATGCAGTTTAGAACCAGGCAAACCTAGTGGATAGCCTGAACCATCTTCTCGCTCATGATGTTGCAAAGCCGCTAATGCTACACCTTCACTTAAACCGTGGGATGACTTAATAATTTGGTAGCCATAAACGGTATGCTTCTTCATCTCTTCGAATTCGTCTGGCGTAAGCTTCCCTGGCTTTTGCAAAATCCGCCGATCGATTTTCGTTTTTCCGATATCGAGCAACGTACCCGCCAATGCGACCTGCATCCATTCCTTTTCAGGCACCTTGACCCATTTTGCAATCATATAGGAAATAATCCCAACCGCTATGGCATGCTCGTAGGCATAGCTATCCATCCTTGCAAAATGCCGAAGGGAGAGAAGAACTTGTGGTTGCTGCTGAAACTCCGTAATGATCGGCGTAACAACTTCCCTGACTTCCATAACTGGTATGTTATTGCCGCCTTGTACGCGGGTCATTAAATTTTTCAGTGTAGACACTGCTTTATCAAATGACTCCTGAAACACAGGTTTCGTTTGGGTAAACTTCTCAGAAGCTTCTGGCGTATCTACCTTAGTGGATTCACCTTGGTCAGTCACAGCCCCTCCTGAATCCTCTACTTGTACCTGCTTGATCATGAACGCTTCTAAGAATTGAACTTCTCTTTCATAGAGAGGGGTTCCTTTTGCGAAAAGAATGCCTCCCAATGCTGTAAATACGTCTTCAGCCAATTTCGCTCCAAGAGTCAGTTGTTTCACTTCCACATTGGGCAACCTGCTCACCACCCGATCCAACTTGTTAATGATATAGTATCCATTTCCCAATTTTACTCTAAACCCAAACCATTTGCAGGAAAAAAGCACTGGGCTGGGCAAACTTTCAGCACTTACACGAAAAAACGCCCCACATCATGCGGGACGCTTTCCTCGTGATTTTTGTTATTCCTCTATCGGTTCGGTAGGCTCGGTTGCTTCGACAGTCTCTCCGTCTTGCAGATCTTCCATTCCCTCTTCCACATCTTCATCCGACATATCCTCATCCTCAGTTGGAGGACACTTGGCGACTGATCCTACTTGCTCATTTTCAGACAAACGGATCAGTTTCACACCTTGCGTGTAACGCCCCATCACAGAAATACCTTTCATTTCTGTGCGAATGATGATACCGGAAGTGGTAATAATCATCAGATCTTCTTCAGGCTCAACCACTTTCAGCCCAACGACCGGACCGCTTCGATCGGTTACATTGTGTGTCTTAATTCCTTTACCGCCACGAGATTGAATGCGGTATTCATCAACAGGAGTCCGTTTTCCGTAACCATTAGCCGTTACAATGAGCACTTCTGCATTTGGTTTAATAACGTCCATATCGATGACATCATCATCGTCGTCAAGGGTAATCCCCTTCACACCGGTGGCGTTACGTCCCATCGTGCGTACGTCTCCCTCATTGAAACGGACGGACATGCCTTTGTGAGTACCCATGATGATTTCTTGTTGGCCATCCGTCAGACGAACACCAATCAACTCATCATCTTCGCGCAGGTTAACCGCAATCAGGCCACCTTTGCGAATATTTTCATAGGACTCCAGCGTGGTTTTCTTAATAATCCCCTTCTTGGTCGCAAAGAACAGGAAATGTTCTTGATCAAACTCCTTCACAGGGATTACCGCACTTACCCGCTCCCCTTTTTCAATCTGAATGAGATTGATGATTGGGGTACCTTTCGCTGTCCGGCTCAGGTCAGGAATCTCGAATCCTTTTAGGCGATAAGCCT
Source organism: Brevibacillus sp. MS2.2 (assembly GCF_013284345.1). Taxonomy (NCBI): domain Bacteria; kingdom Bacillati; phylum Bacillota; class Bacilli; order Caryophanales; family Paenibacillaceae; genus Brevibacillus; species Brevibacillus sp. MS2.2. Next base: position 5,747 of record NZ_JABSUZ010000068.1, on the reverse strand, counting down.
TCCCTTTGCTCGTGAAGAACATGATGTAATCATGCGAGTTGGTAATGTACAGATGCTCGACAAAATCGTCATCCTTGGTTCCCAACCCCTGCACGCCACGTCCACCACGTTTTTGCGAACGGTAGGTGGAAACAGGCAGACGCTTGATATAACCATCATGCGTCAGGGTGATTACGACATCTTCCTCTGGGATCAAATCAGCATCTTCGATATGATTCTCATCGAAAGTAATTTCCGTGCGTCTTGCATCGCCAAACTTCTCTTTGATCTCACCCAGCTCTTCGCGGATGATCGCGTAGATTTTGGCTTCGTCTGCAAGAATAGAACGCAATTCAGCAATTTTCACCATGAGCTCTTGGTATTCGTTCTCGATTTTTTCTCGTTCCAAACCAGTCAGGCGTTGCAGACGCATATCGAGAATGGCCTGTGCCTGCTCGTAGGACAAGGAGTAATTTTCCATGAGTCCTGTGCGAGCTTCTTCTGTGGTTTGAGAAGATCGAATCAAGCTGATAATCTCGTCAATATGGTCCAACGCAATGCGCAAGCCTTCCAGGATATGCGCACGGGCTTCTGCTTGCTTGAGATCGTATTCGGTCCTTCTGCGGATAATGACGCGTTGGTGCTCCAAATAGTAAAAGAGCATGTCACGCAGATTCAATACACGCGGACGACTGTCAACGAGTGCCAGCATATTCACACCAAATGTAGACTGCATTTGGGTATGCTTAAACAGATTGTTCAATACAACCTTTGGAATGACGTCACGGCGCAATTCCATAACGATACGCATACCTTTGCGGTCAGACTCATCACGAAGGTCGGTAATGCCTTCGATTTTTTTCTCGCGCACTAGCTCCGCGATTTTTTCCACGAGTCTAGCCTTGTTCACCTGATAAGGAATCTCTGTTACGATGATGCGCGGTTTTCCTTTCCCATCCTCTTCAATCTGGGTTTTGGCACGCATAATAATGGAACCACGGCCTGTTTCATAGGCACGACGAATACCACTGTAACCGAGAATTTCCCCCGCTGTAGGGAAGTCAGGTCCCTTGATAATTTTCATCAAATCTTGAATCGTAATATCAGGATTATCGATCATGGCAATGACGCCATCAACAACTTCCGTCAAGTTATGCGGCGGAATATTGGTAGCCATACCTACAGCAATCCCTGATGCACCATTCAAAAGCAGGTTCGGGAAACGAGAAGGCAATACAACCGGCTCTTCTTTGCGTCCATCGTAGTTAGGAGTGAAATCGACCGTTTCTTTATCAATATCGCGCAAAAGCTCCAGCGCGAGCTTGGAAAAACGCGACTCCGTATAACGCATCGCCGCTGCCGGGTCGCCGTCTACAGAACCGAAGTTCCCTTGCCCTTCAACCAGCATGTAGCGCATGTTAAAATCTTGGGCCATACGTACCATCGCTTCATAGATGGAAGAGTCACCATGCGGATGGTAGTTCGCCATTACTTCCCCGACAACGTTTGCCGATTTACGGAACGGCTTGTCAGGAGTAAGACCCATATCGTGCATGGCATACAAAATACGCCTGTGTACAGGCTTCAAACCATCGCGAACGTCAGGCAAAGCCCGACTGACGATAACGCTCATCGCATAGCTAATGAACGATTCTCTCATTTCGTGGCTAATATCGACTTTTGGAAACCGAGCAGTTTCTTCTGCCATAAAGGGTAAACCTCCAACTGGTTATCACAATACTTCATTATACCATAGAGAGAGAGGACACGTCCAAAAAATCCAGTTGAATCAATCCATTTCCACAAGATTTTCCACGCATTTTGGCTGTGCACTCACGAATTTCGAAGTATCCCTAAATATTCCAGCTCTGTTTCACACTGGTTCATCACACAAAACAAAAAAGGCCCCTACATTCTGGCGCCTAGAAGTTCATGTTTTTTTACGTGTATTTATGACCATCTTTACAGCTTCACGACCATTTCCAATTCGGAGGAGTGAATCATTGTCTTCGTATCGATTAACAATCCGAACGTAATCGCGATCATCTGTAGTAGTTTTCTCATGGTGTATCCCTCCGTTTTTTGAATGTACTTTGATTTTACAGGGAATGAAAACCTAGTCCTATCGATTTGGGTTTCAATTTCCTTACACTCTTGTAAGATATGCAGGAAAGTATGGGAAAAGTGTGGGAAATGCCTTCAACAACTGCTTAAGTCCGTTTGACGATGTACAATAAAGTGAGAATCTAAAGGTTCGCGGAGGAATCCTATGAAGACCTTTCACATTGCTATCGTAGACGATGACATCAATATTCGTCAGATCGTCGAAGCCTATCTGCAAAAGGAAGGCTATGTTACAACTGCAGTTGAATCAGCCGAAGAGGCTATTACTTTAGAGCAAGAGAATCCCCCCGATCTATGGGTATTGGACATCATGTTGCCCGGTATGAATGGCTATGAGTTTTGCCGACGTATTCGTGCTGGATCAGAGACGCCTATCATCATGGTTTCTGCTCGGGACGAAGAAGTAGACAAAATTCTAGGATTAGAGTTAGGAAGTGATGATTATCTCACTAAACCTTTTAGCCCTCGTGAATTAGTGGCACGTGTGAATCGGGCACTCCAACGTTGGAAACAGATGAAATCCCATGCGGAAGAATCCCCTTTCACTGCGAAAGACAGTAACCCGGAAGAGGCCGCTAACAGCGCTCTTGTATTAGATAAGAAAAAACGTCTGGTCTATTCTTTTGGGGAGGAAGTAGAGGTGACCTCAAAAGAGTTTCAGGTGCTTAGCCTTTTATCGGAGCATCCGAATCGGGCTTTTTCCCGAGATGAGCTGCTTTCTCTTATATGGGGATATGATTATTTTGGAAGTGATCGAGTGGTTGATGATCTCATTCGTCGTATCCGAAAAAAGCTGGACAAGATCCCTCTCGAAACCGTCTGGGGGTTTGGGTATCGCCTGCGAACTTTGGAAGGAACCAAGGGTGAATGAGTATCCAATTTCGCATTACGTTGATGTTCGCTCTTCTTCTCTGTCTTGTCATGGGGGTATCAGCTGTTCTGATCAATTCGTTTTTGCTGGATAATTTAATCGAACAGCAAAAGAATGAATTAAACCTAAAAGGGCGATTCTGGATTGAAAAAATGGACGAATCGAAAGTAAAGATCGAAACTGAGGGAGTCGCAGAACTCGAAAAGCTTCTCGTTTCCAATCGCAAGATAGAAGTTTTGCTCTTAGGCAAAAAGAAAAAAGTACTCTATACGTCCCTGCCTTCTTCCAATTTGAATGAATGGATGGACGCCCTTGAGCGGAAAGCGGAGAAAAGGCAAAATCGAAACATATGGATGGTCGGTAGCGATGATTACGTGGTCGTTAACTTGGCTTTTAAAAACGACGAAAAGCAACGACTGATTCTTGCCTCTCCTGTCCGTGGACTAAAAGACATTCGTATGGAGATGACGAATAACATATTGTTCATCGTTTTGATTGGAGCCGTATCCACGATTTTGCTCAGCTTTTTTATTACGCGTAGTATGGTGAAGCCACTGCATAAATTGACGAGAGAAATTAAAAAGGTTCAATCGCGGCGATTTTCCGAAGTCCAGCTCATTCCTGCTCGCGGTGAGATTGCTGAAGTCTCGAATAGTGTTTACTCTATGGCACAAGAACTCGATCGTTTTCATGAAATCCAGCGGCAATTTTTACAGAATGCTTCCCACGAGCTAAAAACCCCTCTTATGTCTATTCAAGGATATGCTGAGGGAATTCGCGATGGTGTTTTTGTTGATGCTGCTGCTGAAAAAGGTTTTAATGTCATCGTAGAGGAAACCAATCGATTGAAGCATATTGTGACTGAAATTATATTGTTGGCCAAGCTTGAAGGCGAAGAGAATTTGTTTGATCCCTCATGGCATTCCGCTAATGACCTGGTGAATCGGGCCATTGAACGCTTACACCCTTTGCAGCTCCAAAACAATGTAACGATTTCAGTACGTTCGACTAAAGCCAATGACGTAGTGTACGTCGATGAAGGAAAGTTTCTTCAAGCCTTGTTGAATATTATTGGAAATGCTTTACGTCATGCCAAGGATCAAATCACGATCGAAATCAATCCAGGCAAACGCCAGCTCCAAATAGAAGTACAAGATGATGGTGAGGGCATCCCGGAAGAGCTTCTCCCTCATTTATTTCATCGTTTTGTGAAAGGAAAAAATGGTGATGTCGGACTGGGGCTAGCTATTTCTCGAGCAATTATCGAACGTTCGCACGGCCGTCTCCAAGCAGAAAATGGTCCTCTCTACGGCGCTGTTTTCCGCATTATCCTTCCCTTTTATCCGCAGCCTGAAAACTAACTAACACCCGAGTATCTAGTGTCTACTCGGGTGTTTTTCTTTCAATCAATATCTTTACAGCTACATGTTCCCGGAAATTTTCGCCGTGAGCACGTTCCTGCCAATACGCATAACCATGACAGACGCGATCAAGCAAAATATTCCCGCAATGATAAACATGAGAAAGTAACTATTTGACACGGTATAAATGACTCCTCCACCGTAAGCGGCCACAGCAGCACCTAATTGATGTGCAGCCAATATCCACCCAAACACAATTCCTGATTGCTGTTTTCCAAAAATATCGGTTGTCAACTTAAGTGTCGGAGGAACAGTGGCTACCCAATCTAAGCCATAGAAAACGATGAACAAGCCCAGGGTAAACGTAGAAGAGGAAAGCGCTGCTGGAAGCAGCATTAACGAAAATCCCCGTAAACCGTAATACCAAAACAAGAGCCAACGATTGTTAAAGCGATCCGATAGCCATCCCGACAACGTTGTACCGATAATATCAAAGATCCCTATAAGAGCGAGTAAACTTGCAGCCGTTACCGCTGGAATGCCGTACTCCATACAAGCAGCTATAAAATGAGTACCGATTAAACCATTTGTAGAGAGTCCGCAAATAAAAAAGCTGCCAGCCAACAACCAGAAATCAAAGGAACGAGATCCTCTTACTAAACCATCAACAGCTGCACGAAAAGGGTTTTGCTTGATATCTTCTATTTCCTGATCAGCTTCTGTCGCGCCAAATGCCTGAAGTCCCTTATCACTTGGTTGATCACGCATGAAGACTGCAACAATCGGAACCAAGATTAGCGCTGCTGTTGCAATCACCCACGATGCCGTACGCCAGCCATCTGATTCAGCCAAGCTTGCGAGAAGAGGGAGGAATACCAGCTGTCCTGTTGCACCGCTTGCCGTTAATATCCCCATAACCAATCCGCGTTGCTTCACAAACCAGCGATTTGCAACCATCGCTCCCAATACGGAAGCCGTGCATCCTGAACCCAGTCCAACAACGACTCCCCAAAGTACAGTCAGTTGCCAAGAGGCCTGCATCCAAGTAGTGAGGGAGGAACCCAATGCTAACAGGATGAGAGCAATGATCGTGATACGCCTTATTCCGAATCGATCCATGACTGCTGCTGCAAACGGGCCTACCAATCCGTATAGCAATAGATTAATGGACAGCGCTATTGAGATAGAAGAACGACTCCAGCCAAATTCTTGTTCAACAGGAACCATAAATACGCCAGGAGCGGAGCGAATTCCCGCACCGATCAAAAGGATAAAAAAGGTGACACCGGCAATGATCCAGGCATAGTGGAGCCGACTCGAAGAAGCTTGTTTCATAATGACATGACTCCTTTTTTAAAAATATGTCAGAAATTTCAGTTTTCAGGGAATAAAAAAAACCATCCAAGCTGGAT
>NZ_JABSUZ010000067.1:0-11768 GCF_013284345.1 Brevibacillus sp. MS2.2 | reverse complement strand
GCGATGATTTTAACGAACCGGAGATTTTGGAGAAAAAAGAAAAGACGCAATCGTATGTGCTCGTCATGCAGTGGAAAAAGGAAGGAGATCTCTTGTTTGAGGCGCAGGATTACGCTGGTGCGGAGGCCTATTACCAAAAGGCTCGCAAGCTGGCGTTGGAAACGTCTTTTGTAACAGGAGAAAAGGAGCTTCGCACCAAGCTGGACGAGGTAGCTTCCAAAAAGACCGGCATCGATAAGGAAAAGAAGACGCTCGACGGCGACAAGCTGGAAAAGCAAGGCGACGAGAGCTATGCGGCGCAAGACTTCGAGGGAGCGATCCAATCGTATACGATGGCGCAGGAAATTTATCAGGAGATTGGTGTGCTGGAAAAAGTTTTGGCGATGGAGCGCAAGGTGACAAAGGCAGAGGAGAAGCTGAACCCTCCTGCTGCTCCGCCTTCGGCAGGTGCGCCAGCAGGTCAGCCGCCTGTGCAAGGGACGGGTGCTGCGAGTCAACCACCGGCAGCTCAGGTGAATCAAACGGCCCCGGTTAATCAAACCGCACCAGGTAACCAGACAGCTCCTGTAAATCAGACGGCCCCGGTTAACCAGCCAGTCCCAGTCAATCCGGTGGCTCCAACGTATCAGCCAGTTCCGGCACCTCAAGTAGTACCGACCAATCAAGCAGTTCCGCCAGCCACGACAGCTCCGGCGACTCAGCCAGTTCAGCCACCGCAAGCTAATCCACCAGCTACAGCCAATCCGACACAGGAGGAGGCAGCGAAAACGCCATGAAAGAGATCGTACTAGATCGTTTGAACAAAATGGAGGAGCTGGAGCAGCGCAGGTTGCTCAAGCAGATCATGAACGGTGTCTTCCTCAACCTGGTCGAGTATCAGGAGGAGATGCAGAAAAAGCTGGAGGAGCGTGTTTTTACCGAGATCGAGGACAAGGAAGATAAGCATGACATCTACGTGACCCTCTGTCATCGCGATGACTTTGATCCGATCCACGAGTATTTGTACCCGATGATCCCTGGAGATGAGGAAAAGAAGATATGTGATCGCAAAGAGTTGGCAGTCAAGCTCAGCAACCAGGAAGAAGCGGTCATGATGACGATTTTTTTAGAGTGTGAGTATGACAAGATACAGGCGCTGATGATGAGCAAGCGAACCTTCAAGGGGCGTCTGAACACGGCAGGCAATCACTATCCAATCGAAGTGCGCCTGCAACAAAGTCGTGTCTATATGGATGAGCTGGAAAAGCTGTACAACATGTTTCAAAAGAACGGGATGCCGTGGAAAACGGTGAATCACCCTTACGCCAGCAAGTTTTTCGATGTCATTCTGGTTGCCTGTGAGGGCACGTTTACAGAAGACGAAGAGATACTGGAAATGTCGATTACCCTCGATGAGTGGGAGCCTTACAAAAAGCTGGATGTTATCCCGTTGTGGAACATCGAGCGTTTGGCTTTAAAAAACATCGGGTTTCCCGTACCTGCCATTGACCGGGTGAACTTCGAGCATGTCCTGTCGTTACGTAAGACGGGCAGTGAGCACGGATATTTGGTGGATGGAGATGAGGAGCTGATTCGCTACATCAAGCGATCACCGGAAGAACTGACGATTGTCTCTCCTCAGGAGAAATCGGGAGTTTGGAACGTATGCAAAATCACGCAGCCTGTCACGACCCGAATTGGAAGACTCGACTACGAATTAGTGTCCAATCGACGCAAAAACAGCTTCATCGGGAGCTATGCCCGGAAGCAGGCAATGACCGTACGAGCCAAAGGAGAGATTATCCGAATCGTCCATTCCTTTGAGGCCGCCGAGCAGCTAGAGCTAGTGAATGTAGAAATTCGGGACAAAAACAATCGGCCTCCCGCTACGTACGGCTTGAATCCGTTCATTAGCGATAACGTCCGGGTAGAAAACGACAAGAAGATCATGGCTCTCGGCTTTCGGAGACGCGGGGCGAACAGCTTTCTTCTTCAAGACATGATGAGCTTCCTCGTGTCCGAGGTTCAGATGTATTTTCCGGAATACAAGTGTGAAGGAGAATGGGCTTGAATTACATCTGGGATTTGGTTATTCGTGCAAAACGCGCCGGGATCGCCAAAAAAGACATCCAGTTCAAGGCTGCCAAAGTGTATTCGCCCTACATGGAGCTGAGTCATGAGGCCATCAACGCCAAAACGGTGGACAAGACAGTAGAAGTGAATCCGTACTACCGCTTCGACGATATTTTCCGTGACCTTTTTGACGCCAATTACTCGGATGATGCAGAGCTTCGGCATACCTTGTTTGATATCATCATCCATTTGCTGGCGGAGATTGATCTGTCGCAAGGGATGAATAAGCGTGAATACCACATCCGCTTTGTGTTGCGCGACTTGGAAGCGGGGCTGTTCGGCAGTCGGGTACAGGAAAATATCCGCCTTTTTACCAAAGAGGAGCGAGAGATTATCGCCGGCAATATTTTGCGCTTGTATGAGACCGGAGAAGCGGTGTACCTGCTCAAGGATACGATGCGCAAAATTTTCTCTCACTCTACCATTTACGCCAATTGCGAAGAAAAAGATGAGCTACTGATTTACGTCGGGCAGTCGGAGAGTGAAACCGCACATGCCAAGCTCGCTTTAATCAAGGATATTTTTCTACCAGTTCGGTTCCATACAGAGATTTATTGGCGTAATCATTTCGGCATCTTGGATGTCGAGGAAACGATGCAAATCGACAGTGTTGCACTGTACTAGAGGTTTGACCGATTGACCCCAACAAAGGTCGGGAGAGAGGAGAGTTGGGATGTCTACCTATTCATATAAGCTTCATCTCCAAAAAGGCAGCGGGGATGGAAATCAACGCAATCATTCAGGCGAAGCGACCTACACACGGGACGAACTGATGGAGATGACGACCTTTCAGCTCCGCAATATTTGTTACAAGGAAAAGCTGGTTCGCTCTGTCGTGAACAATCTCGATCGGGAAGGACTGCTTCACACGATTCTGCGTTTTCGTGGCGCAGAAGAAAACCTCCTGATTGAGCGTGCTGTTCCAGGTGGTGTTGAACGCCTAGAAGCCGTACTCCACAAATATTTAAACACACCGATGCCAGGTGTAGATGCGATCAAAATTCCAGCGAAGATGTGCTTGTACACGGGTCTTGCCATTGACAGGCTGGACAACTATCGCGTCGAATCCTCGCAAGGCTTGTCTGAATCCAATGTGCTTTTGGTGAATGACCATATGGAGCTATGCGGCATTCTGCATCTGCGCAAGGACAAAGACGATAGGAGAGCGGGGCATTTTAGGCTGCACGCTCACCAAGATGCTCCATTGAGAAAGACCGTCAATCAAAACTACAGCCTGCTCTTTTTCCGCAAGCAGGATTCGGAGTATTTGTACAAGGCGTATCACCAGGACCATCCGTTGCCGCCTGTCAATCTCCACTACTACAAAGTACCGGTGACTGACCTCGAGATCAGGGAATTGGAAGAAACAGATGCCGTTCTCGCAATTGATTTTGGTACCTCCTCGACGACAGCGGGTGCTTTTCTCGATCATCAGTATGTGAGCTCCCCTTCTAGCAACGACTTGTTGAATGGACGCATACGCTTGAATGCGATCAATTACGTTTCTTTCCCCGATACGACGCAAAAAAACGAGGAATGGATCGAGGTGCTGCCGACGGCTGTCAGCGTGGCGGATTGCTCCTCCCCGCATGACGTTCGCTTTCACATCGGTTATGAAGCACTGCGGCACATGAAAAAGAACGGATACAGCACGAACGCGACGGTGTTTCAAGGCATCAAACGCTGGGTGAACAGCTATCAAAAGATCGAAGAGGTCATGGACAGCCAAGGAAATACCGCGACTGTGAAACGAAGCGACATCCTGCGTCAGTACCTTCTTCACGTCATTCAAATGGCCGAGCATCAGTTCAAATGCCGCTTTCGTCATCTGCATATCACAAGTCCAGTCAAGCTGAAAACGCAGTTTCTTGAGATGTTCACCGAGATTTTGCCTGAGTATCGCATCGAATCAGAGCACGCCCTCGATGAAGGAATGGCCGTCCTGTTTAATACGATTGCGGATCAAATTGACAAAAACAGCTTTCTGGACGGGGAGACGTATCAAGCGCTCGTCATCGATTGCGGCGGGGGAACGACGGATCTGTCATCGTGCCATTTCCGGATCGAGGACGGACATATCTCCTACCGTATCGATATCAATACGACCTATGAAAACGGCGATACCAATTTTGGTGGCAATAACATTACGTATCGCATCATGCAATTTATGAAAATCGTCTTCGCGGACTATTACGGAAAAGGGCGGCAAGTGACCGACATCGACCAGATCATCGATATCCCTGGATCGGAAATTTTCCGGTACGTGGATGAATACGGCGTCGACTCCATCTATGAACGCTTCGAGGCGAGGTATCGGGAAGCTGAGGCGATTTTGCCGACTCGCTACAAGGAATACGAGAACAAGAGCCGGGACGAGTATCAGCGTGTCCGCAACAATTTTCACTTTTTGTGGGACCTCGCTGACCATATGAAAAAAGAATTTTTCCGCCAGACCGGCATTCTGCGCAATCGCTTCACATCCGATACGGAAAATCGTCAAGAGCCTGATCTAAAGCTGACGGCAGTCGAGCGATGGGTGCTGTCGATACGGGAGGATGGTCGCTTCCGGGATGTGTTTGATTTTCCTGATGTCGTCTTCAACGCGAAAGAGATCAATCACCTGATCAAGGCGGATATTTACGAGATTTTGCGAGACTTCTTGGACGATTTTTACCAACAGGGAAGGCTGGCTGACTTCTCGATCATCAAGCTGACTGGGCAGTCGTGCCGGATTGATGTTTTCCGTGAAGCACTCAAAGAGTTCGTCCCTGGACGCAGTATCGAGTTCCGGCAAAAGTCGGAGGAGGCGGGCAAGGTGCCAGACCTGAAGCTGTCTTGCTTGCGTGGAGCACTGCGCTATCAAAGTGCCAAAAAGGCGGGTTTCATCGAAGCGAGCATTACGAATCATGCACCGATCGTCCCGTATTCCGTGACTGCCTTCACGCATAACAAGCAAGAGAGAGTACTCATTCACAGTCAGGAAAAGCTGAGTCTCGTGCATGGATCTATCTCGCGTCCCTACGGAGTGAGCGAGGTTGAGTTTTATCTCAAGGAAAATGATGGCCAACTGCGCCAGCGGTACTTGTACATGGATGATCCTGCTCAATACAAAACGGTGCTGTATGAGGACATTGCGGGCAAGTACGGTACACATATCCCGCAGGATGAGACTGACTCGATTCAAAATGGCGAGTCGAAATACTTCGTTTTTGCGAGTGGCAGCGAGTGGGGATTCCATGTCGTGCCAGTAGCTCGTCTGAATGAACAGCTTGCTTTGGGGAAAAAGGTTTTCTTTGCTTTTGAGAGTGACTTGTCCGAGCTGGATTTCTTTGACGGGATGAAATGAGCAAATAACCAGGCAGCTTAAATGAACAGGAAGGGGGAACAGCGGTGTTTTCCCATCTCTATCCCAATTTTCATAAAGGGCGAATTCTCAAGCGAGAGATGCTTGAAAATCTGCGTGATTACCCGCGACATTTTGTAGATTTATACTTTCAGGATTATACAGACGGCATTGTTTCCGGGGTGGATGTAACGATCGGCGAAGGGCACCTCACTGTCGGCAGAGGGATCGTCAAGCATCAAGGGCGGATTTACTTGTTCGAACGGGAAGAGCGTGTTCCTTATGAGGCCACAGGTATGGAGACGGTACTCAAGATTCGCTTTCAAGAGGAGACTTCGCTGACCGACTATTACGTTTACGAGACGTCTTATGTTCTCGACCAGGACATAGAGTCACGACAGGATGAAAGGGAGTTGGGTCGCTTCAAGCTCAAGCAAGGGGCAAGGCTACGCGGCGATTATCAAGACTTAGCCGATATGGCGACTGAATTCAATACATGGAATATCGTGCATGTCGAACATGCTGGGAGAGACGAGCCAACCCTTGCTCCCTACATCCTGCGGTATTTTGCGAATGAAATGCTGAAAACTGTCACCAATCACCCGTATGATCTCACCTTTGCCATGCAGTGCTTGAATGGGGACAGAGTAGAGCGGGGGCTCATTCTTCATTATATAGGCAACAGACTGGGGACTGGTTACCGCGAGTACACGAACCTGCAGATTCTCAAATACCTCGCACGCATATTGGATGACGCCAAGAGTGGCGGAAAGTCCTCAAAAACGGAGTGGAAAACAGGCGGGCGTCAGCGGGTTATTGTTGATTAACGAGAGGATGGTGAATGGAAATGGCGCGTATGGATGAAAGCATTATCGGCATGTTGAATGAGCTTTCCGGTGAGGATGCACAGCCAGCAGCAATACGTTTTGGTCCAAAGGGCAAAAATCGACTGGATGTAGTGAACAAAACATTTATTACAGTCGGTGAAGAGAGAATTCCCATGGAGGACAAGCGCGTCCTCGACGATCTCGTACAGATTCGACTCCCGAAGACATTTTCCATCATGAGTCCAGAAGTAGCAGCTTTGAAGTATCCATCAGAACGTAGGCCTTCCCTGATTTTTACCAACGAAACAGCGTCAATTAACCTGGCTTTTACCTATACCGAGAGCAAGCTGACCGATTCTCCTGCGCAGTTGAAAGCCTTCATGGATGTCATGAAGCAGGTTTTGCGAAGAACACAGCCGCTCGCTCGTTGGCAGGAGGAAGGAATACGTGAGATTGCCGGGGCCAGCGTTGGATTTTTCGAGTTTGTTGCACCAGCATTGGATACGGACATTTACAACCTGATCAGCTTTGTCTCCCTACAGGGACGCGCTCTTCTCTGCACGTTTAATTGCACGGAGAAGGAGCTGTCAGATTGGAAGCCAGTAGGCTGGGGGATTATGGATTCCTTGACGCTTGTATCCACCAATTCGGATGAAAATGGGAAGGGAGAAGGGAAAATATGAGTCTTCCTGTCATTGCCTACAACAATTTGCAAATCTCTCCTTATCAATTGACGCATCTGGTAGAACTGACGATTACGAAAAAGATTAATGAGCACGCTCGCCTGACATTTACGGGGATCGTACCAGAAGAATTGAAGGACAGCTATGTAGAAATGACAGAAGCACAGACCCCGATCGAAATCAGCCAGGTGGATAACGAAGGCAACGCCACGCCGCTTTTTGCGGGGATCGTTCTGGAGATAGGCATCAAAGCCGTCCGAGACGTCTATTATTTGTACGTCGAAGCGGTCTCGCCTACGTACAATCTCGACGTGAAGCGCAAGAGCCGTTCATTTCAAAACAAAGCCATGACCTACGGTGCCCTTTTGAAAACAATCGCAGGAGAATATCCAGGCATGGACATTATGGACATGGCCTCCAATGGTGGGAAGCTTGGTTCCTTTACCATGCAGTATCAGGAGACGGATTGGCAATTTCTTAAGCGGCTTGCTTCGCGTTTTCAGACCGGACTGATGCCAGCATCCGTCTTTGAAAAGCCGAAGTTCAGCTTTGGTGTGCCAGAGGGTGCCTCGAAAGGTAAGCTGGACGATTTTCACTATCGGGTGCGTAAAAATTTGAGTGAATACCGCCATTCCTCGGAAAACGGGGTCAAGGGCGTGGATGAAAATGACTACATCTTTTACGAGGTCGAGACGGATCGCGTTCTCGATTTGGGCAACGGTGTGGATTTCAAAGGGAAGAGCTTGTATGTGTATGAGGCCCATACCGAGATGAAGAAAGGCTTGCTGAAGCACAAGTATTTGCTCGCGTCCAAAAAAGGAATGAGCCAAAAGCCGCTCCACAATTCGCTTATCGTAGGGGCATCGGTGCAGGGGAAAGTCATTGAGGTCTCAAAAGACAACGTCAAAATCCACCTCGATATCGATGAGAGCCAAAGCAAGAGCGAGGCGCACTGGTTCCCGTATTCCTCGGTTTATACAGCCGAAGGAAACAGCGGTTGGTATTGCATGCCGGAGCTCGATGACTACGTCCGCGTCTATTTTCCGAGCAACAAGGAAAGTGACGGGATTGCGATCAGCTCTGTCCGGAAAAATTCAGACGAGGGCGAAACGAACAAGCTCGGGAATCCCGATATCAAATACTTCCGAACGGCTAACGGAAAAGAACTGATGTTCAGCCCGTCAGAGGTATTGCTTAGCGCAAAGGACGGGGAAATCCTCATTCGCATGACCGACGCGGACGGCATCCAGATTTTCAGCAAGAAAAATATCAAGGTTGTCTCCGAAAAGGACATTTTGATGGACTCAGCTACGAAGGTGATCATCTCGGCGAAAGAGGAGATCAGTCTCACCTGCAAAGAGAGCAACATCAAGATGGACGGAAATACAAGCATCGTCGGGCAGGAGCTCAAAACCAATTGACACACATGGTTGCCACGCGGGTAACCGTGTGTTTGGTGTATGCAAAAACGGTGAGAAGAAGGGGGGATTGGCATGGAAAGAGAGGAAGCCTTGCAGCATTTCAAGGAGCACGAGGTGCCGAAGAGAACCATCGCCAGCCTGCATGCCTTGGATGCTTACTATCAGGCGAATAAAGAAAGGCTCGCAAAAGAATTTCTCCGTTCATTTGAAGCAATATGTCAACGCGTGGTTGATAAGCAGGAGCAAGGGGCAAAGGGCAAACTGGCGTACTTGACCTATTCCATGCTGCGGACGGAGCTTCTGGAGGGAAGCAATCAGTATTTGCTGGAAGCTACGGATAGCAGTTGGTTTTTCGATCCGGTGGAGTGTCAAACCAGCTATGATGCGAGCTGGGCGTATCACTTTTTGGATCGACTCGCAATCGAATGGAACGAGGCTGCCAGAGCGTATGCCGGACACGTAAGACTTCCCGATATCGAACGGATCAAGCTCGTGGAGGCAGAGAAGTTTCATCAATATGTCGTTCACTTGATCCGTTATGCCATGGTGCAGGCTGTTCAGTTGGAAGTCTTTCAACAGGTGGACAAGGAGCTGGAGTTGGAGGTGCGTGTCGGAGAGTATCTGGATCAAAGCGAGATCGTGTACTGTCTGGATACTCGCCACAAAGATTCCGAGATGATCCGTGCTTGGCTGGAAGAAAAGCAAGAGCTGGAATACGGCTACAAGGTTTTGGCTGGCCTCGATCTGGGACAAGGGCAATTCGATGGTCTTGATTTACGTTATTCGGACCTCTCTGACAGTCAGCTAACGAAAGCGACCCTTCGCGAAAGTGTTTTGGTCGGAACGAGATGGCATCGTGCGCAGCTAAAAGCGGTTGATTTCGGCGACAGTCTCATTCATGGAGCGGATTTTACCGGGGCGAATCTGCTAGGTGCGAGCTTTCGTGAAGCATCCGGGCCAAGGGGT
The DNA here is from genome assembly GCF_013284345.1 of Brevibacillus sp. MS2.2. Classification (NCBI taxonomy): domain Bacteria; kingdom Bacillati; phylum Bacillota; class Bacilli; order Caryophanales; family Paenibacillaceae; genus Brevibacillus; species Brevibacillus sp. MS2.2. The sequence continues at coordinate 2,416 of NZ_JABSUZ010000067.1, read as the reverse complement.
CTGTTGGAACCAGATGCGTGGGAGATGCCCGGTTTTGATGGCGTCTTGTTCATCGGGGCGGACTTGACCGGGACTGATTTTACCGGAGCAGATCTGCGCGGAGCAGACTTTACAGATGCGATTTTGACCGGTGCGAATTTTAGCGGAGCGCTTCTCGAGAGAGCTGTATTCTCGGAGGAGGCCAGGGGGTCCATTCTGTTGGACGAACTTCAGGAGCGACATGTCGTTTGGCGAGAGGGGAGTCAGGTATGAATTATTTCATCTTGTCACAGGACGAGCGAATCGCGAGTGCAGTAGAGCCAACAGGCGTTTTTGACGTCATCCGGCAGGAGTGGCTCACCACAGAATATCAGGACGAGTTGGACGAGGCCGTCATTCAGTTCGACATCAAGCAAAAGAAAGAAAACGACTACCTGGATTTTCTCGACAGACCGATCCCGCTCTATTCCAACCGTTTAAAGACAATCATCCACAAGTTCGCGCCGAAGCTGTTTGTCAAATCTGTCGTGCTCGTAGACAGGGAGCGGATCAAGCAGGATTTGTACTGGATGATGATCCTGCCGCGTGTGAACTGCCTGTCAGAGCAAAGCGAGTTTCACAAGGACGGCTCACTCAAACGGCTGGTTCTCGATCCAGAAAAGATTGGACGTCATACGATTTTTCAAATCGAAGGGATTCGTGAACCGTATATCATCATCGATTTGCGGCTGGCGGAAGCTTTGCTGCGCAGGGACTTTTTCGGTATCCGCTTGAAAAAAGCAGAGCAAGCAGGGAGGAGAATGAGTCATGCCCATGATTGAAGATGTCGATGTTGTACCTTCGTCGGCTCCGAAGAAAAGCTACGTCGTGGCGGGAGCAATTCTCACGTGCGACTACGGGAGCCAGAAGAACAAGCTGAAAACGCCGTTTAGTCATGGCGTGTACATTCGCAACCAGGCACAAATGAACGTGAATGACTATATGCCGCAAGTGAACATCATGCCGTTTGGCAAATGCAAATGCGAGAAAAATCCAACCGTCGCGGCTGCTACTGCTGCCAACAACGGTGTACTCAAGCCGATGCCATGCGTTCCTGTGGTCACTATGCCCTGGATCGATGGCAAAGCAGATGTACTCGTGGAAAACCATCCCGCCCTGTTAAACACCAGCACGAACATGTGCATATATGGAGGCTGCATTCGCATCGAAGACGACGGACAGGAGCAATAGTGAGGGGGATTGTATGAATACGACAGAGAAGCTGGCTGGATACGAAAATATTCAGTTGGTCTCACCCTTTGAAATCCAAAGCCTGCAAGATGTCAGAATCGTGAAGAAAGTTAATGAGCACGCCAGACTGTTCGTCACCGCAATCATCCCGGAGGAAAAAAGCGACCGTTACATTGAGATGGCGACGAGCGAGGATACAGTCACCCTGAATTTGGTGGAAAACGGTTCACTTATGAAGACATTGTTCAAAGGACTCGTGGATTCCGTCAGTGTGAACTTCGTTCGAGGTGTGTACCATTTGGAGCTGGAAGCGGTCTCGCACACACAGCGAATGGACGGACAGCGCAAGATGCGCTCTTTTCAGCATAAACAAATGACGTATGCCAGTCTGCTGGATGAAATCACAAAGGACTATCCTGGCTCGGATTATTTGGACCATGCTTCGAACGGAGCGCCGCTTGGGACCGTCGCCATCCAGTATCAGGAGACAGATTGGCAGTTTTTAAAGCGACTGGCCTCTCGCTTCGGCTCTATTCTCGTCGCCGAGGCTGTCGCGGATAAGCCAAAGTTTTGGTTCGGCTTGCCCGAGGGACGTACCGCCCAATTGACAGACGCCAGCTACACTATCAGCAAAAGGCTGTCTCCCTTTATGGAAACGACAGAAAACGGCTACGCGGCAGGTATGTCGGAAAACGATTTTCTCACCTATGAAGTAGAAAGCGGACAGGTCCTCCAGCTCGGAGACCGCGTGAACTACCAAGGCAAAGAGCTGGTCGTCGCCGGTTCAACAACGAGGATCGACCATGCCCTTCTCATTCACACCTATCAACTCATGCCCGAAGCAGGCGTCCGTCAAAACCCTATTCGCAACGATGACATATGCGGCGCTGCTCTGGAAGGCAAGATCATCGACATCCAGAAGGACACCGTCAAAATCCACCTCGACATCGATCCGAAGCAGCCCAAGGCAGAAGCGAGCTGGTTCCCGTATGCCACGGTCTACTCGGCAGAGGGCAACAGCGGCTTTCACTGCATGCCGCAAATGGGCGACTCCGTAAAGCTATACTTCTCCACGCCAGATGAAGAAGGCGCTATGGCAGTCAGCTCCGTGCGAAAAGGTGGAGGCAGCACCGCGAAAACGGGCAATCCCGGCATCAAGTACTGGGGAACCAACTTTGGCAAAGAGCTGATGATGGGCGGCAAGGAG
>NZ_JABSUZ010000066.1:0-15886 GCF_013284345.1 Brevibacillus sp. MS2.2 | reverse complement strand
ATAAGCCGCGCCTGCTGTTTCTCGATGAACCGACAGTTGGACTCGATGTGCTCGTTAAGCAAAAAATCCGTGAGTTTCTCCGCAATCTGAACGAGACGGAAAATATGACAATCTTGTTGACGACTCACGATGTGTCAGACATCGAAGCCCTCTGTAAACGCGTGCTTGTCATGGACAAAGGGAAGCTGATCTTCGATGGCTTGCTGAATGATCTCAAGGAAAAATGGGGCAATGGCACAGAGGTGTCCTTCCAAATGAAAAAGCGCACTTCAGCAGCCGCACTCCGTCAAGCATTGGGAGAGATGCCTTGTGAGATCGAGCAAATCAACGATTTTACCCTCAGTGTAAAGGTAGCGCGCAGTCAGGAAATGCTGCCCTTTGTTTTGTCGACAGTCATGTCATCCTTTGAAGTCAGTGACGTGAAAATCGAGGAGACGAGCACAGAGGATATCGTTCGCAACATTTATTCCTCAGACCAAGAGGTAGCCAGCCATGCGTAAGCTTTATATGGAACTCATCCGCATGAGGTTTTTGACGATGCTTGCCTATCGTGTGAACTATTACAGCGGGATCATTATTTACGCGATTAACATCGGTGCGTACTACTTTTTATGGGGAGCGATCTACGGAGGCCAGCAGCAGTTGGGCGGGCTTACGGTGGAACAAATGACTTCCTACGTTGCGATTGCTTGGATGTCGCGGGCGTTTTATTTTAACAACATCGATACAGAAATAGCCCAAGACGTCCGAGAAGGCAAGGTCGCGATCGAAATGATACGCCCTTATAATTACTTGTCCGTGAAAACGGCGCAGGCGTTTGGGGAAGGGATCTTTCGCTTTCTCTTTTTTGCGGGTCCAGGGATATTCCTTATCAGCCTAATCATTCCGTTCAGCTTCCCGGCGACAGCGACTGGATGGGGGCTGTATTTGATCAGCTTGATGTGTGCGTTTTTGATCAATACACAAATTAATCTGGTAACCGGCTTGCTGACTTTCTTCTTGTTCCGAAACGATGGCATGATGCGAGCCAAGCGAGTCGTGGTGGATCTGTTGTCTGGTCTCGTGCTGCCGATCAGCTTTTTCCCGGGCTGGGCGCAAACGGCAATGGGGTATCTTCCATTTCAGGCGGTCAACTACTATCCGAGCCTGATCTTCACAGGTGCGATTACAACGGAACGTTCCTGGGAATTGATCGGTTTTCAGGTCATCTGGATGTTTGTCATACTGGTTCCCATCTTGGTGATGTGGCGTCTTGCCCGCAACAAGCTGGTTGTGCAAGGAGGGTAGAGTAGAGCATGCAAAACATGAAACATATTTTTAGTATTTTTGCCGACTACCTGAGCCAGTACTTCAAGACGAGACTTGCCTATCGAACGGATTTTCTCGGGGATTTTGTGTCCAATCTGGTTTCTGAGCTGATCAATCTCATCTTTATTATTGTCGTGTTCACGCATGTTCCGCTGATGGGGGATTGGACGCGTGACGAGATTATCTTTATCTATGGTTTCTTTTTGGTTCCATACGCGTTGTTCTCGATGTTCTTCGGTTTTTGGGACTTCAACGAACGGTATATTATCCGAGGTGAGATGGATCGCATACTGACGAGGCCGATTCACAATCTGGCGCAGGTGTGTCTCGAATCGATTGCGCCAGACCGCATTTTTGGAGTCATAACCGGGATCATCATTATGGGGTATGCTGCCATTCAACTCGATTTGTCGTTTTACTGGTACGACGTGTTCATCTTTATCGGGCTCTCGATCAGCGGGGCACTGATTTACGGTGGCGTGTATACCGCGATTGCTGCGGTTAGCTTCTTTTCCGACTCGCGGACAGGGATTGCCCCGATGATTTACAACATCCAGCAATATGGGCGCTATCCGGTAGACGTGTACAATAAGGCTATTCGCTTTGTGCTCACCTACGTGCTGCCGTTTGCCTTCGTAGGTGTTTATCCGGCGGCATACTTTTTGCGCAAGGAAGTCTGGTACACATATGCGGCAATGACGCCAGTAGTGGCTGTTATTTTCTTTGGGATTGGGCTTCTCGTTTGGAACTGGGGTGTCACGAAGTATCGGGGAGCGGGTTCTTGATGATTTATAATCTGAAGTCGTTGTGGTAATATTGGATGTAACGAGATCGAAAAGCATAAGGTAAAAAAAGACCGTCCCGGCGGCAACCGGAACGGTCGGTACAATAGGCGCTTCCCCCCAAAGGGGTGCGGCTCAATACTATGTTGTGAAATAGACCGCAGAGCTGTCAACTCAAGGGCGGTCTATTTCTTTTTGGTCAAGGTAACAACCAAGCCGATTAAAGCGACCAGGAACAACCCAAACTGGAAAAGCAGTCCGAGTGTTTCATTCGTTACCACAGGCCTCACCCCCTTTCAAATGGGGATGAGCCGCGACCACCCTTGAGGAGCCGATTCTATTGTACAAGCGAATGATAGCATGGAATGCTCTCTATTTAGTAAGTGTCTTTTTTTATTCGTTATTCACACTAAACTCATCGGAAAAATAAACAAAAAGTGTCGCTTTGGCAGTTCCTCTATTGTCAAATCAAAAAACAACAGTATAATATGCTGTATACAACTACACATTCCTTCGGGGCAGGGTGAAATTCCCGACCGGCGGTGATCATGCTTTGTGCATGTTAAGCCCGCGAGCCTCCCGAGCTGTAAGTAGCGACGGAGTGCAGGATCTGGTGTGATTCCAGAGCCGACAGTACAGTCTGGATGGGAGAAGGATGACGACAGTACGTTTATCACACGTGCTTGTTTGCCTGTGCAAACGGGATGAGAAGGTAGAGGCCAGCCCTCTTGTTTCTTGTACCTTTTATTTGCGCACGGTTTTGTCATACGCTTGCAAATGCCCTGTGGAACTTATAGCCACAGGGTTTATTCTGTTTGTGTAACAAGACGTGTGAGCTTACAACGACTGTTGCCATTCCTCAAGAAGGAGTAGAAAAATGAGGAGATGGTAAACATGAAAGAAACAGCGCTGCATTCTTCGCGCACACGTGCAACCCAAAAGCTGGTGACGATTCCCATGCTGGCGGCCGTTGCATTCATTTTGCAGTATCTCGAGGTTCCCGTACCGCTCATGCCAAGCTTTTTAAAGCTCGACTTCAGTACACTCCCCGCATTGATCGGGGGACTCATGTACGGACCAGTAGCTGGCGTTATTATCGAGGTACTGAAAAATACACTGCACATGCTCTTTAAAAATACAGACGGTCTTTTGATCGGTGAGCTCGCAAACGTTGTAGCAGGATCAAGCTTTATTTTTGCGGCTGTCTACATGCAGCGTCTCGGTCAAGGTAAAAAAGGCTTCCTGACTGGTCTTGCTCTGGGTACGATTTTGATGACGATTGTCATGGCTGTGGCCAATGCTTATGTGCTGTTGCCTGCGTACGCTGTGCTTTATCAAATGCCGCTTGAACAGCTCTTGACCATGTTCAATGCGACAAGTATCTGGTCATTGGTTCTGTACGGAATCGTCCCGTTCAATCTCTTCAAAGGTGTTATGATTTCAGTGGTTGCGTATCCGATCTACGTGAAGCTCGGCTCCAGAATCGCTGCGCGTACCAACAATTGACAAGCACGATGTGACTCGCTAATATGTTTAGTTAATAGATAGTCACAAAAGGCTATGAAAGGACCCGCAGCTATTCCCACGTGACAGAGAGTCGGCCCTGGTCTGGAAGGCTGATACGTAAAGGATACCTGCACCCCATCCTGAAGCCGCTGGTGAAGAGCTAAGCCGGACGCCCACCGTTATCGGGTTATCGAGAGGACTATGGCGTATGCTGTAGTCAATCAGGGTGGTACCGCGGAAGTTAATCCTCCGTCCCTTTTTGGGATGGGGGATTTTTTGCATTTTACGTAAGAACAAAAAGGAGCGTAGACGGATGAAAGAGGACAAAGCGTTTGTAAAAGAAATTACACCGCAATCGGAGGATTTTTCTCGTTGGTACATCGATGCCATTAAAAAGGCGGATTTGATGGACTACACACCGGTACGCGGCTGCATCGTGTTTAAGCCGGATGGCTTTGAACTATGGGAGCGAATTCAAGAGGCGATGAATAAGCGCTTCAAGGAGACAGGGCATCGCAATGCCTATTTCCCGATGCTGATCCCCGAGTCCTTCTTTCAAAAAGAAAAAGAGCATATCGAGGGCTTCAATCCGGAGCTGCCTTGGGTAACAGAGGCTGGGGGCGAGCCGCTAGAGGAAAAGCTCGCGCTACGTCCAACCTCCGAGACGATCATCGGACATATGTACAGCCAATGGATTCAAAGCTACCGTGACCTGCCTGTATTAATCAACCAATGGGCAAACGTTTTTCGTTGGGAAAAGCGGACGATGCCGTTCTTGCGGACATCAGAATTTCTCTGGCAGGAAGGCCACACGGCACATGCGACAGAGGAGGAAGCTCGTCAGGAAACGATGCAAATGCTGGAGATTTACCGAGAGGTCGTCGAGCAAGAGCTGGCTATTCCGGTTTGGAAGGGACAAAAAACACCGAGTGAACGCTTTGCTGGTGCTGTTGACACGTATTCCATTGAAGCGATGATGAAGGATGGCAAAGCAGTGCAAGCGGGCACCTCGCACTATTTGGGCGATAAATTCGCGCGCGGCTTTGAAATCAAGTTTTTGGATCGTGACAATCAGTTCAAGTACGTTCACACCACATCATGGGGAACCTCTACGCGACTGATTGGTTCAATGATCATGGTGCATGGCGATGACCGCGGTCTAGTGTTGCCTCCTCGCATGGCTCCGACACAGGTTATCATGATTCCAGTCGGTACGATGAAGCTGCGAGAGAAAGTAATGGAGGCGTTTGATCCTCTCTTTGACGAGATCAAGGCCGCAGGAGTGCGTGTCCGTGCTGATCTTCGGGAAGAAACACCAGGCTGGAAGTTCAATGAGTGGGAAATGCGTGGGGTTCCTCTGCGTCTGGAGCTCGGACCGCGTGACGTGGAAAATGGTCAAGTAATTCTGGCTCGTCGTGATACAGGGGAGAAGGTGACGGTTTCACTTGAAGGTATCGCGCAGACAGTTGTTCAACTGTTGGAAGAGATTCAGCAAAATATGTTCCAAAAAGCACTAGCCTTCCGTGATGAAAACTCACATTTAGGGATTGATACACTGGAGCAGCTATCCGCTCATATTGCCAAAAACGAGAGCGACAATAAAACGAGTGGATGGGTGTTAGCTGGCTGGTGTGGGGATGATGCTTGTGAATCGAAGATCAAAGAGGAAACTAAGTTCACCTCTCGCAACATCCCTTTTGAGCCTCCTGTAAAAAAGAAAGCCTGCATTTGCTGCGGCAAAGAGTCACAGCATAGCGTCTGGTTCGGTCGGGCTTATTAATCAAAAAAGGGTGTGTCCACGCTTCGGCGGCAGGGCACACCCTTTTTTCATCTAGCGTCCGAGTATCCAATCGGTAAAAGCTTGCACATCCGTAAAGTGGTAGTCAGGCTCGGGATCGAATTTTCCCGACTTTTGTGTAACCAAAAGCCAATCCACACCGACTGTTCGCAAACCAGCGGCTCGACCAGCCAACACGTCAGCATCACTGTCACCTACGAAAATGGTTTCCGCAGGCGTAGCGCCTAGCTGTTTCATAGCGGTCAAAATACCTTCTGGATGAGGCTTTGGTTGTGTAACCTCATCCCCTGTGATCACGACGGAAAAATACGAATCTAATCCCCATTCTCGAAGGGAAATGTCAGCGCTTTTGCGTCCTTTTCCTGTTACAATTCCCATTTGGATACCTGCTGCGTGAAGTTCATCGAGCATGCTTCGGATATTTTCCGGGTTTTGTACGCGGGAGTGTTCGTCTGTGTATACACGATAAAAATGAGCGAGGGCGTTGTCATGGGCATGTGAGGGAAGCTTGTTTTGCAAAATGCCTGTCTCTGTGGGGCCAAAGAGAGCTACAATCTGCTCGTCGGTATAATGCTCTTGTAAAAACTGCTGAAAGGTAGAGCGAAAAGCGGTGAAGATCAAGGGGAGGGTATCGGCAACTGTGCCGTCGAAATCAAACAAGATCGTCCGCATTGGAGTCCTCCTTTGATTAGAAAATGAAAGAAAACCATCGTATCTGATGGTTTTCTAGGTGACTTACTCATCCGAATCATCAAAAGGATCATCTGCATCATCTGTTGGGTCAGCTGGAGTCAATGGGAACAGGGTGTCGAAAAACTTGAATTTTCGACGGCCAGATTCCTTTTTGAACCCTTTGTACTTTTGCAACAGCTCAGAGATGTCTTCCACAAATTGATTACGTTCATCTTGACTCAAATAAAATTCAGTCAAATTATAAGCGAACGTATTCTGATACTCTTTCCTAACATCTTGGTCGCTTGCGACGAAGCGATTGAGAGTTCGCATGAGGTCCTTTTCCGTAGTACGAAACGGAGTAAACATGACATCACTTAATTGTTGAGCGTTTTCTTCAATCATCAATTGGAGCTTGACCTGAATAACCTTGGCAACAGGCTCATAATATTTCTCCACAATAGAGCCTTTTACCCGGGTATCCACTTGCTCGAGCAGCCCAACACGCACGAGCTCCTTCACATGGTAATGTAGCCGTGCTGCATTTTCGCCTAGTTCTGTAGCGATTTGTTTGGCCGTTCTGGGCTCCAAATCTTCAAAGAGTTCCAAAATTTTAACCCGTTCCGCTATAGCAAGCGATTTTAGCGCTTCTGGATCTGTTACTTCAAAAAACTCTTTCATGCGAATTCACCATCCAACTGACTAGGCCAAATTTTATTTTTTTTAATTCTATCCTTTTCTGAATCAAAGCGCAACTTGTATGCGGATGAAGTGACTACTAGATTGTGGTAAAATGGGACCAGCAAAAACAGGATATTATCGAGAGGAGGGAAAAGTTTGACGGCAGTAGGACAAGCTGCACCTGCATTTACTTTGCAGGCGAGCGACAATCAGACCCTCTCACTTTCCCAATTTCATGGTCAAAATGTAGTGCTATATTTTTATCCGAAGGACCAAACACCGACATGTACCACAGAAGCATGTGATTTCCGTGACTTCCATTCGGGCTTTGCTGAGCTGAATACAGTTGTTCTTGGAATCAGTCCAGACTCTGTGAAATCGCATGACAAGTTTATCGCGAAGCACGAATTGCCTTTTCCACTTCTGGCAGACCCGGATCACCAAGTGGCAGAGGCTTATGGTGTGTGGGTGTTGAAAAAAATGTACGGAAGAGAGTACATGGGCATAGAACGCACGACGTTCGTCATCGACAAAGAAGGCAACATTGCAAAAGTATGGCCAAAAGTAAAGGTAAAAGGGCATGTGCAGGAAGTGCTTCAATTTATTAAGGAAGAGCTTCAATCCTAACGTTTGTTTCGCAATGAGTGAATGGAGGAACATACAGATGAGTGTATCTACGGAATATGTTGTACAAAGCTTTTGCCAATTGGCGAACATCCCAAGTCCATCTGGCAATACGGAAAAAGTAATGGCCTGGGTTGCACAAGAGTTAGAAAAGCTTGGCGTTTCTTATAAACGGACAAACAAAGGGGCAATCGTTGCAACAGTAGCGGGGGCCAGTAATGAAAAGGCAAGACTCTTGACCGCTCATGTCGATACGCTGGGCGCGATGGTAAAAGAAATAAAGAGCAACGGACGCTTGAAGCTGACCTTGATCGGCGGCTTTGCATTCAATGCGATTGAAGGGGAGCACTGCGTTGTAGAGACAAGCAGCGGTCGTCTTGTAACCGGTACCATTTTGTCCACTAAAGCTTCCGTGCATGTTTACAGCTCCGAAGCAGGGAAAGCTGAGCGCAATGAGGCGAACATGGAAGTTCGACTGGATGAAAAGGTCACCAGCAAAGAGGAAGTCCTTGCGCTTGGGATTTCCGTCGGAGATTTTGTCTCCTTTGATCCGCGCGTGACGGTTACAGATAGCGGCTTTATCAAATCTCGTCATATTGACGACAAAGCGAGCGTAGCTGTGCTGCTAGGAGTTCTGAAAGAACTGAGTGAATCAGGTGTGAAGCTGCCTTACACCACGCACTTTTTTATCAGCAATAATGAAGAAATCGGCTACGGTGGCAACTCCAGCATTCCTGACAACGTGGTGGAGTATCTGGCTGTCGACATGGGCGCGATTGGGGACGGACAGACGACAGATGAGTATTGCGTGTCCATTTGTGCGAAGGATTCCACAGGACCTTACCACTACGGATTGCGCAGCCATCTGACCAAGCTCGCACAAGCGAACGGTCTGAACTACCAAGTAGACATTTATCCCTACTATGGTTCTGACGCAAGCGCTGCACTGAGGGCCGGATATGACGTTGTCCATGGTTTGATCGGACCGGGAGTAGATGCATCCCACTCCCATGAACGTACACATAAAGAAGCGCTCGATAACACGGCAAAGCTCGTTATGGCCTACCTTCAATCAGATGAAATGCAAGCATAGGAGGACCAGATGAGCAATATGTATCAATGGGCTGATTACTATGACCTTACTCAACGCGGTGTTGCGGGTGATGTTGAGTTCTATCTGGAACAAGCGAAGCTGGCAGGGGGAAAAGTGCTGGATCTCGCTTGCGGCACCGGAAGAATCAGCATTCCGATGGCGCAGGCTGGCATCGACGTTACCGGAATTGACCTATCCCAAGATATGCTGGCAAGGGCTCAGGTAAAGGCAGAGGAACAAGGTGTAACATCCGGCTTGAAGCTATTGCAGGGAGATATGCGCGCCTTTGACCTGCAAGAGTCATTTTCGCTGATTATGATTCCTTTTCGGTCGTTTTTGCATCTGTTGCATGTTCAAGAGCAAATGAAGGCATTGACGTGCATTCGCAAGCATATGGCTCCAGGCGGGAAGTTCATCATGAACGTGTTTGTGCCCAAGATTCATCATTTTTACGAGGAAAATGAAAAAATGTCCTTGCGTGGCACCTATCCACTGCCGTCGGGGGAAGAGGTTGCCATGTGGGATTACACCCGTTATGACCATTTTCAGCAACTGTCCGAAGTGACACGCATTTACGAGCGTACGAATGCACAGGGCGTTGTGACGGAACGGGTGAAAGGCCGATTTACTCTCCGCTATATTTTCCCCGCGGAGCTCCATCATCTGCTTCGCTTAAACGGCTTGAAGGTCACACAACGATACGGTTCTTTTGCAAAGACACCTTTTGATGCAAATAGCTCAGAATTGATTCTGGTCGCAGAAGCTTTGTAAACGGAACCTGTGGAGGGGATATGGAATGAAGATTTATACAAAGTCAGGGGATAAAGGTGAGACGTCACTGGTTGCAGGTGTCCGCGTGCCTAAGTTTGCGGACCGCGTAGAGGCATACGGTACGTGCGATGAAGCCAACTCACAGATAGGATTGGCATTGGCTCTGTTGCCTGCGACAGAAGAATGGAAGGAATTGCAGGATGTCTTCCATGTCATTCAGACAAAGCTGTTCCATGTAGGGGCTGAGCTGGCGACGCCAGAAGGCAAAAAGGTAGGTTGGCCCATTGCAGAAGAGGACGTTACTTTTCTGGAAGAGCAAATTGACATGCTAGATGCAAAGCTGCCTCCGCTCACCAATTTTATTTTGCCTGGCGGACATCCGGCTGCGGCTGCCTTCCATGTTTCGCGTACGGTCGTCAGACGTGCAGAGCGCAAAGCAGTCCATGTGGCACAGCAGGAGCAGGTAAACCCGTCCGTGGTTAAGTACCTTAACAGATTGTCTGATTATCTGTTCGTTGTGGCTCGTCATATTAATAAAGAGACAAGTGCAGTGGAGAAAACGTTGCACGAATAGGCAAAAGCCCCCTGGGATCAAGCAGGGGGCTTCAACCTTTTATTTTGTACGGAGGTAAGTGGTGATTCCCGGGAGAAAGTCGATTTTTTCGGTGTGAAAAGTATCGTAGAGAAGCTTTCCGTCCTTACATGCGTTTCCTTCTAGCAGCATAGTGAGCTGCGTGTTGGTAATCGGGAAAAATGGGAATCGCTCCATCATATTTACCACAGGCTTCATGAAAGCAAGGGGAATGTGAATTTTGGTGACCTTCCGCTTTCCGAGAGCCTCGCCAATTGTATCTAGGATTTGTCCGTAGGAAAGTGGTTCGGGTCCACCTGTTTCGTAAGTTTGATTGGTTGCTTCGGGTCTGCTCAAGGCTTGGACGAATACATCGGCCACCGTCTTGCGAGCAACTGGTTGCAAAGGGTAGGAGCCATCGCCAATGACTGGTGTGACAGGTAATCGGACCAGATCGGCGAGCATATTCACGAATTCATCCCCGGGACCAAAAATGACAGATGGACGGAAAATGACGTACGGAATACCGCTTGCTTGAACAAGCTGCTCCGCTTCGTATTTGGTTCGATGATAGGCGCTCGTGGCGTTTTTGCGTGCGCCCAGAGCACTCATATGGACAAAGCGCTTGATTCCAGCTTGCTTGGCAGCCTCCAGTACATTTTGTGTACCCTCTACATGGATACGAGAAAAGAGAATGCCTTTCCCTGGTTGTTCGCGAATAATTCCGACGAGGTGGATAATAGCATCGCAGCCTTGCATCGCTCTCATCAATGATACTTTATCAAATAGATCGCCAGTTGCTTCTGTTATACGTGCATGGGTGGTTTCGTTGTAGGGAAGCTTACCTGTTGAACCAGATCTGGTGAGGCAAACTGTTTCATATCCTTCTGCCTGCAAGCGCTCGAGAATACCCCGTCCAACAAACCCAGTGGCACCAGTCAGGAATACTTTCATGGAAAACCTCCTCCCGTTAAATACTTCCAGACCCATTGTACAACAGGTTCAGCCTGCGGTGCTATCGATCGCTATGTTGACCAAGGCGGTATAATGTAGGGAAAAGGGGGATATATTTATGGCACAACGCAAAGTACCTGTTGCCGACATCTTGGATAATTTGCAACAGCTTTATCCGGATGCGCACTGTGAATTGAATTATACAACCCCGTTTGAACTTCTCATTGCGACCATTCTTTCTGCCCAATGTACAGATAAACGGGTGAATGAGATTACGGCACCCATGTTCCAGCAGCTAAACCAGCCGGAGCATTACCTTCATTTGACACAGGAAGAAATGGAAGAGCATATAAAAGGGCTCGGGTTGTATAAGAATAAGAGTAAAAACATTTTAGAGACCTGTAGAATCTTGTACGAAAAATACAATAGCGAAGTACCACAAACGCATGCCGAGCTCGAAGCATTGCCGGGAGTAGGGAGAAAGACTGCAAATGTCGTTTTGTCCAATGCATTCGGGATTCCTGCGATCGCGGTGGATACGCATGTATTCCGCGTAGGAAACCGGTTAGGCCTTGCGAATAGCGACAATGTGGATGAAGTGGAGCGTCAGCTCATGAAGCGTATTCCAAAAGAGAAGTGGACGGATGCGCATCATTGGCTAATCTGGCACGGCAGACGTGTATGCTCGTCGCGCAATCCACAGTGCGGCAGCTGTACACTTCAATCCATGTGTAAGTTTGCACAGGCGGAAGCCAAAAAAGCCAAAAAACCTGCAACCAAAAAGCCCGCAAAAGCAAAGTAAAAACTTGATTTTCCACTTCTTTCTGTTCAAATCGAATGAATGGATATTGACAGTTTTCGCCGACTAGACGTACACTTATTTATAGTAATTCTAATCAATGACATTAGAGAAGTTTGTTCTTTTGTCTTGCGAAAGACTGTGGGGTGTAACAAGATGGTACAACGTGTGGAGAAAGCTGTTGAAATCCTGAAGAATACAGGGGTTCGCATGACACCTCAGCGCCATGCAATTTTGACCTATTTGCTGGAAACGATGACCCACCCGACGGCTGACGAAATATATAAAGCCCTTGAAGGCAAATTCCCGAATATGAGCGTTGCAACGATTTATAACAATCTACGAGTCTTTAAAGATGCTGGATTGGTTACAGAGCTCACTTACGGGGATGCGTCCAGCCGATTCGATGCCAATGTGGAAGAAGATCATTATCACGCGATCTGTTCCTCCTGTGGTGCGATCAGGGACTTCCACTTTCCGTATTTGCGGGATGCAGAAGTAGCTGCTTCCAAAGACATCGGCTTCAAAGTAACTGGACATCGTATGGAAGTTTATGGCGTTTGTGATTCCTGTCAAAAGAATCCCCACTAAGAATGTATTTGATGGATGAGCACCTCCTGCTTGAATCGGATAATCCCGGTGATGCAGGGGGTGTTTGCTTTTGGGGGACATAACCCTTTTTGTCGATATCTGTAACCTTTTGGCTTCTCGTACGTCTTTTTCTTGGTAGAGCTTGTCCGTGAATTACCAGAATACAAAAGGTTGTGAATGGATTGAACCAACGCTATGATCGAAATAATGAGTCAAATCATACAGCCCAAGTCAGAAGACAGGCTTATGGACCGGGAAGCAGGTGGAGATTATGAGCAGGGAGTCGGGTAGAGTTCAGCGACCAAGAAGAAGGAAACGACGGGCTTTTCGCACGCTGTTTTTGTTAAGCTTTCTCTTGTTGGCCATCTTCGGCAGCATTTACTGGTTTTTTGTGCTCCGTGCCTCAACTGAGCATGTGCAGCCGTATAATGGTGAGAAAAATGTGATTGTATACGAAGGCTCGCGAAAAGAGTCCACGTATGTGTTGGAATCAGAGCAAATATTGTTGCCCTTTGATTTCATTAAAGAGAACATTGATCCTGCGATTTTTTGGGATGAGCCTACACGTTCCGTTATCGTTACGACGAAGGATAAGGTGCTTCGGATGGAGAGCGGAGAAGTTGTCGCCTATCTGAACAAAAAACCTGTGGATTTACTCGTTCCGGTAAAAGAGGTGGACGGCACACGCTATGTCCCATTGGATCCATTGGAAAAGCTGTATCCTTATTCGTTTGAGCGAAAAGCAGACACGGGTGTCCTCGTCGTCGAAAAAGAGGGCTACGAAATCCAGCAAGCAAAAGTAATCGCTGCCGAGGAAAAACAAGCAGTCCGTACCGGTTCTTCTCACCGAACCCCGATCGTAGCAGAGCTGACGTCAGGAGAGGTTGTTGACGTTCTTGGCAAAAAAGAAAACTGGTATCGCGTTTTGACGGCTTCGGGAGTAGGCGGATTCATTTCAGAGAAAAGTATTGAAATGACAGATGTGCGCAAAGTCCAGCTAGAGCACACGACTGCTACCGGACAACAACACGCTGCTTGGAAGCCCGAGGGAAAGATCAACCTCGTATGGGAGCACGTCGTCAGTAAAAATCCGGATGTTTCAAAAATTGGTGCATTGCCAGGAGTAAATGTCGTTTCACCTACTTGGTTTGAAATGAAGGATGCAGAAGGAAATCTGTTGAACAGGGCCGATCCTGCGTACGTCAAATGGGCCCATAAAAGGGGCTACAAGGTTTGGGGGCTCGTTACAAACGGCTTTAATCCTGACTGGACCAAGTCTGTTCTCAGCAGCTATGACAAGCGAGATAAGTTAATTGCCCAACTCTTGTACTACGCTCATCTATACGATCTCGATGGCATCAACATCGATTTTGAGAACGTGTATTTAGAAGAGAAAGAGGAACTCGTTCAGTTTGTACGGGAGCTGACGCCGTATCTCCATCAGCAAGGACTGACCGTTTCCATAGATGTGACGATCAAATCAAACGCGAAGCAATGGTCCATGTTCCTGGATCGAAAAGCTTTGGCCGAGGTCGTCGATTATGTTGCGGTGATGACGTATGACGAGCATTGGGCTGCGAGTCCAAAAGCGGGATCTGTCGCATCGTTGCCATGGGTGGAGCGAGGCTTGCAAGGAGTTTTGGAAGAAGTCCCTAACGAAAAACTGCTGTTGGGTGTACCTTTTTACACACGCTTGTGGACAGAAGCCAAGCAGGCTGATGGCACTGTGAAGGTTAGCTCCAAAGCTTATTCCATGACGAAAGCACAGGACTGGATCAACGAGCGCAAACTGACGCCGGTTATGGATGAAGCTTCAGGTCAACATTACGTGGAGTATAAAGACCCGAAGGATGGCAACGTCTATAAAATGTGGATAGAAGATGTAACTTCTATGAAAAAGCGTATGGAAATCGTCAATAAGTACGACTTAGCGGGTGCAGCTTCTTGGCGCCGTGGTTTTGAGGTGCCGGAGATTTGGCAAGCAATTGACGAGACTTTGAAATAAAAGACACAGCTTTTACGAAAGAAAGCCACCTGCACCCCGAATACTCGGGAATTAGCAGGTGGCTTTTTGCATATAGATGAAAAGGAATCATATTATGTCTGGTTTTGCTGAGGATGTCCATCTTCTAGGCGTAAAGGTTGTCCACAAAACATACAGGCGTCTTCTTTACCCAACATCTTCGTGACTTTTTGGCATGAAGGGCATTGCACCTGTGGAGCTGACGTGGAGACCATCCCGGAAATCATAAACAAGACTGTACTGCCCATTGTCAGAATGAACCCGATGATCAAAAGCAGCGTCATAAAAATGTAAGAGCCTTTCAAGAGGCTTCCAAGTAAAGGAATAAAGTCCAAATAACCTGCAAAAAATGCGTACCCTGTATACATCAGCAAAATGCCGATTACCATGCTCCAGTTGCCCCATGTGCGCATGCGTTTGATCTTGCTCAGGCGTTCTGTATTTTTCATGATCATTCCTCCTACCCTATAGTATAGCATACAAAGGATTTGTCTGTTGACAAGCAGGAAACGGACAAGACTTGTAGAATCCATAAGTTCAACCCAGGGGGCAGGGAGGAACAAGGCATGACTTTAAGGCAAACGTATCTGAAAAATCTCCAGCAGCGTTTGGATGTGCAAGCGGTGCTTGTTTTAAATGATTCGGATATGCTAGTCCCCTTTCGCGAGGGAATCTTTTATTTCGTCGTAGTAAATGAGCCCCAAGCTGATGGAAAAATCCGTCGCATGCTATTTCAGGAACAAGTGATCATCGAGCAGCAAATCAGCACGTGGCAGCTGGAGAAGGGAGCTATCTGCGGTTTGGACGAACGACTTGCCGAGATGCTTCGAAGGGCAGAAATCGTTTGGGACAAAGAGCATTATATGAAACAAATGAAGCTGCGCCTGGCTAGTTTGTCATCTTCTCTCCAGAAAAAACATATCTGTAAGGAGTATTCCCAAATCCTTCGTTTTTTTCACGAGACAAAAGAGTTTTTGCAGCAAGGTATGATGCTGGATGCGCATCACTCTGCCATTCAAACGATTCACTATTTGGCTCGTCTCATCGTATATGAAGCGGGAGATCATCCTCAGCCAGCTTTATGGACACAAGTCAAACAGATAGATCCTTCTATATATAAGTTGTATGAGGAGCTGTCTTTTAATGCAGAAGCATTGGAGAAGCGAATTGAACTGCTTGTGCTGGCAATTGAATTTTGGATCGCATCTAGGACAAAGGAATCTGTTCGATATCTTATTGAGCTCATGGAGACGAAATCAGGGCCTTGGCGTTTGGAAGAGTTGATGAATCATCCGATGATTCAAGAGGCAGAGATTGAGGTTCCTCTCGTGATAGATAAGATGCTTCAGCGCTTGTTGATCCAGGAGATCGTATGCAAAGAAGGGGAAAATGCCGAGAGGGAAACAGGTTTTATTTTAATGGGATAAAATTTTTTCAATTAGTGTTGACTTCTATTTGTGATCCATGCTATATTAACAAACGTCGCTGCTGCGCTAACGCAGAGCGGTCGAAAAAAGTTTTAAAAAACACTTGATTTCACGAGTGGTTATGTGATAAATTAAGAAAGTCGCCTCTGGGCGATGAAACAAAAATGCTCTTTGAAAACTGAACAGCGAAAGCGTTAATGAGTCTATCATTAAATGATTTGCCAGCTTTGAACCAGTAACAAACTTTAACTTTATTGGAGAGTTTGATCCTGGCTCAGGACGAACA
>NZ_JABSUZ010000065.1:0-17641 GCF_013284345.1 Brevibacillus sp. MS2.2 | reverse complement strand
CATGATAGACTCATTAACGCTTTCGCTGTTCAGTTTCCAAAGAACATTTTGTGTCATTCGCCCAAAGGCGACTTTTCTATCTTATCATATCGCAACCGTTTTTGCAAGAGGTTTTTTAAACCATTTCACTTCGTTCAGTAGCGACAAGATCTAATATAACAAAATCACCAGGTATAAGTCAAGCGTTTCTTTCACTTTTTTATTCGTGATTTTTCATGTGTGTTGATTGTTTTAAGCAGAATTTAAATATAAATGAAATTAGTGACGGAGTCAATAGGAAAAACGAATAGCGATTCTCTTTTTATTTCACACTATAACCGCTAGGCGTTTAAGCTGTGTAACCGTGAAGTACCCAACAAATAAACGGCGGTGTTACTATGGATCCAAAACCAACCTATGAAGAATACGAAAACGACAATTACAGTGAATTATCTACTGTAGAGTCGCAGCGCAATGAAATCCTTCAAGAAGAATTCCCTGAGGGGCCATTTGGAGCTGCCACCAACGAAACTCGTTTAGGGAAAGCAACAGGCTGGGAGCCCGGACAACATTCCACCACCACTCGATTCACTTACGAAACACGGCAGATGCATCAAGACCTTCCTCGCCAAGACCCATCCGCGCATCCCATTCATGATGATCCGAACAAAGAAGAATAAAAAAAGCCAAGCCCCCACTTCACACAAGCAGGGGGCTTGGTCGATCTTATCAAAGAATGTATGGCTACTCCTCAGCCACTACATGAGTCGTTAAGGTTCCGATCCCTTCAATGGTTACCGAAATTTCGTCACCTGGAACAAGCTCACCTACACCAGATGGAGTCCCGGTTAAAATAACATCGCCAGGGCGAAGCGTCATAACCGCAGATACAGCCTCGATCAGCTGCGGAATCGAAAAAATCAATTGGTCAGTGCGAGCATCCTGACGCACTTCCCCGTTTACTCGTGTCACAATACGCAAGTTATGATAATCCAGTTTGGCCGCAATAGCAGGTCCAAGTGGACAAAACGTATCAAAGCCTTTTGCCCGTGTCCATTGCCCATCGCTCATCTGCAGATCGCGCGCAGTCACATCAATCGCACAAGTGAATCCCAAGATATAATCTTCTGCATCCGAAGCCTTGATCTTCTTGGCCTCTTTCTTAATCACCACCGCGAGTTCGCCTTCATAATGAAGGTTCTGCGTCAGCTTTGGATAGACGATGGGCTCACCAGGTCCAATGACAGTTGTTGACGGCTTCAAAAACATCAACGGTTCTTTGGGCAGGTCAATCCCCATCTCAGCCGCATGGTCCCGGTAATTCAATCCGATGCATACGACCTTGCTTGGATCGCTTGGCGCCTTCAAAGTAACCTCATCCAAAGGCAGCTCAAGGCCCGTCATGATCGGTTTTGCTGTATGGATTTTGTAAATGTCCCCTTCAATCACGCGTACTTTCTGATCCTCTTCCACCATCCAGCCATGCTTCACCTTACCATTGCGCTCATAACGGATTATCATGGTTCCTTCTCCCCCGTGTCGCGTTTTTCTCTATACCTGAATTTAGAACAGGTCGGTTGTCGTTTCTTTTGGCTTCGTTGTAATCTCTTCGATTTCCGTTCTTGCTACCGCATCCTCTACTAACGCTTCTACATCCAGCGCTTCCTCAAATTTTGCTGCGAGGCGAGGCTTCGGCCGTGTCACAGGATTTTTCGGTGTAAACACTGTGCAGCAGTCTTCATACGGCAAAATAGACAGCTCGTACGTATCGATTTGGCGAGAAATATCCACAATGTCTACCTTGTCCATGGCGACGAGCGGTCGCAGGATTGGAATCGAAATCACCTTGTTTATCGTGTCCATGCTTTCCAAGGTTTGCGACGCGACTTGACCGAGGCTTTCCCCTGTTGCGAGTGCCTTGGCATTGGTATTTTCCGCAACACGCTCCGAAATGCGCATCATGAAGCGACGCATGATGGTGATCAAATAGTCTTCTGGACATTTTTCACGAATTGCGGTCTGAATTTCTGTAAACGGTACGACATGGAGACGGACAGTTCCTCCCCATTTCGTCAGCTTATGAGCCAAGTCACGTACTTTTTGCAAAGCGCGCTCGCTCGTAAACGGATAGCTGTGGAAATGGATCGCTTCAAGCGTCACACCACGCTTTAACATCATCCAGCCAGCTACAGGACTGTCGATACCCCCAGACAGAAGCAGCAGTACTTTTCCGCTCACCCCAACTGGCAAGCCACCTAGTCCCTGAATGGTTTCACAGCTAATGTAAGTACCCTCCGTGCGAATTTCTACATTCACGATGGTATCTGGCTCGTGCAAGTCGACACTAATCGCTGGCAGTGCGCGCAAGATATGCGTTGCCACCATTCGGTTAACTTCCATAGAAGGAATCGGATAACGCTTATCCGCGCGACGGGAAACCACCCGGAACGTACGTGGCTGTGGATTCAATTGACGAACCAACTCCAGCGCTTTTTCCTTGATCGTTTC
Organism: Brevibacillus sp. MS2.2; assembly: GCF_013284345.1. Lineage (NCBI taxonomy): Bacteria > Bacillati > Bacillota > Bacilli > Caryophanales > Paenibacillaceae > Brevibacillus > Brevibacillus sp. MS2.2. The sequence continues at coordinate 15,154 of NZ_JABSUZ010000065.1, read as the reverse complement.
AATATCAGGATCTACCTGGATCGTCGGACTAAAGGAAGAAATACCAAATACGCGCTTCAAACGCTCCATAACCGCATAAGCGTCCTCACCGTGCAGCTCCACATACATCCGACCGTAATTGCGTCGAACTTTTACTTTAAAAAACGAGCGCAATACGTTTCTCACACTTTTGACAAGTGTCTCTTCGAATTGATCGCGGTTTTTCCCTTTAAGCGCCAACTCACCATAACGAATTAAAATAACATCGTAGTTCATGTTTATCTCCTTTTAGTTGTCCACACTATTTTCTATGAGCGGGGGCAGGTTGTTGTTTTATATAAGTACGAAGCACACTGACGCATTCTTCTAACGCCTTCACAAACTGCTGAATGTCCTCCGCTGTATTTTCCCGGCCCAGACTGACCCGCAGAGACGATAACGCGCAATCCCGCTCGATGCCGATCGCAGTCAGAACTCTGCTCGGCTCATTGACTTTGGATGAGCATGCGGACTTGGTGGATATCAGAAAGCCTTTTTCCTCCAAAGCATGCAACAGGACTTCCGCTTTTACTCCTGGTACTGACAAGTTCATAATATGGGGAGCCGTATTCGCTTCCGGGGTATTCACTATACAGCCTTCAATTGTTGCAATCCCTTCACGAAGCTGTTGATTCAAGGTTTGCAGCCTGATCATCTCGACGCTGCCCAGTTCTTCTAGAATCCGGATTGCTTTTGCCATACCAGCGATGGCTGGGAGGTTTTCCGTTCCTGAGCGAACACCGGCTTCTTGACCTCCACCCATCATCAACGGGTGAATGATCAAGCCTTCCCGTTTATACAAAATACCGACTCCTCTGGGGCCATAAAACTTGTGAGCAGAGACGCTCAACAGATCGATCCCAGAATCCTTGATGCGCAAAGGAACTTTCCCAATTCCTTGGACTGCATCGACGTGAAACAAGACTTTCGGGAATTGCTTCAACCATTGTCCGATTTCCAAGATCGGTTGAATGGTTCCCAGCTCGTTGTTCACATGCATGACCGAAACGAGAATCGTATCCGGACGCATTGCTTTCTGAACAGCTTCTACCGATACGCGGCCTTCACGATCGACCGGCAGATACGTCACAGTAAACCCAAGACCTTCCAACTGTTTGCAAACATCGTAAACAGCCGGATGCTCTACCTGCGTCGTAATAATATGTTTCCCTCTGTTTTGATATTGAAAGGCTATACCCTTGATCGCCGTATTATTGCTTTCCGTGCCACCTGAAGTAAAAATAACTTCACTTTCTTTACAGCCCAAATACTGAGCGGCAACCTTTCGCGCCTGCTTCAGTACATTTTCCGCCTCTACACCTTTTTGATGCAAAGAAGACGGGTTTCCATAGTAGCTTTCCATCGCGCGTCTAACGGTTTCAATCACTTGAGGATGAGGCCGGGTAGTCGCACTGTTGTCCAAGTAAATCACCAGTACACACCTTCCTAAGGGCAAGATGCCCGAATACTACGCTTCATCATAACATGACTTTTCGTAAAGAACATACAAAGTATTACACTTCTCGACCTTATTTTTCCCCGAGTGCGTTGCTCTCAAAAGACCAAATCGAACAATCTGAACAACCGTTCACAGAGTATTCACGGATAAAGCGCTTACATCCAGATATAGGCTATTTACATTGTTTTGGCCTTTCGTTAGAATAGTCAATAAATTTAGATAAAAAACGACAACAAGGAGAGAACCACCATGACAGCACAAGCTATGCAAGAAGAAATCAAGAAGATGGAAGCAGAATTGAAAAGACTGCAAGCGGAACTGGCGAAGATGAGCAAAAATACCCCTCAGTATGATCGCACAGATGTCGCATACCTAAATGAGGTGTACAACGCGTGACACTTATTCGAATTCGATAGCGTGGTGACGGCATGATGGATTCGCCGTGACCACGCTATTTTTTGTAAAAAAATACCGCTCCTGTCGATCTCGACGGAACGGTTTTGGTTTGCTGTTATTTAAATGGGATCTCCCCCAAATACTTACCAGAAAAAACTTCTGTAGCTGGCCCCGTCATATAGACGCGGTTATCCGCTTCCTTCCATTCAATAAAGAGATCGCCTCCTGCCAGGTGAACAGTGACTTTTCTACCGGTCTTTCCACTTAAGTGGGAAGCTACTGCCGCAGCGCAAGCTCCTGTCCCACAGGCAAGCGTGACACCTGATCCCCTCTCCCATACACGGAAAAGAATTTCCTCCTGATTCAATATTTGGATAAATTCGACGTTGGTTCGCTCAGGGAACCACTCGTGATACTCGATCATTGGTCCGTAGTGATGAACATCCTCTTCCTTCACTTCATCCACGAAAAGGATAGCATGAGGATTGCCCATCGAAACAGCAGTCATCGTAAACGCAGTTCCACCAACTTCGATTACCTCTTCTCTCACTTGCTCTTCAGGAATGCCTGTCATCGGAATTGCCGCTCGCTCAAAACGAGGCTCTCCCATATCTATCGTTATTTGATCGACCTTACCGTCTGTTCCAAGCGATACGACAGGAGTAACGTTCCCTCCCAACGTCTCCACGGTAAACGTTGTTTGCTGAGTCAAACCGTGATCGTATACGTACTTACTCACACAACGCAAACCGTTTCCGCAATTTTTTGCTTCGCTGCCATCATTGTTAAATACCCGCATGCGAAAGTCTGCTCGCTCAGATGGCATAATGAGGATCAATCCATCGCCCCCAATGCCAAAATTCCGATCGCTCACCCTCCTTGCCAATTCGGGTAAATCTACACCCGACAAGTCTTCCTCAAAACAGTTGACGTAAACGTAATCATTACCCAAGCCATGCAGCTTTGTAAATTTCATCGTCCACTCCTCTTTCTCTTTCGTATGCTAGGTCTGACTCTTTTCTATGCATTATCTTATCACAACCTGGAGAATCGCGGTCGAATCAAAAGGTGGTATACTACCACTAGCATCGATGATGGAAAGAGGTGGAACAAACCGTTGGATTATCATATTTTTCGCTATGCACTCGGAACGAAAAATGAAGCAAAACGTCTCGCTGTACAAAAAGCAACCGGAACGGAACCTTTCTGCATATCTGTCCCCTCGGGCGTAGCGGCTCAGCCGATGAGTGAAGAAGAGACGATTACAGGAGCGATCAATCGAGCAAAAGCTGCACGTAGTCAAACCCCAGAAGCAGACATTGGGCTAGGCTTGGAAGGCGGACTGATGTACGATGAGCAGTTTACAAAGCAGTGGTATTTGATTTCTATCTGCGCAGCCTGGAATGGAAGTGAGCTATTTATTGGAAAGGGGTTGGCGTTTCCCATCCCGAATCAAGCCGTTCACCGAATCCAGCAGGAGCAAATTGAGCTCAGTACCATCATAGATGAATGGGGGGAAACCGTCGGCAGTAATCATCGCGGCGGCGCCTATTCCCTCTTAACGGATAATCGTGTTCGTCGTTCCGATGTGTTTTGTGACGCCGTTATCGCAGCGATTACGCCTTTCGTCTCCTCCTTGTATAAATAGCAGTGGTGAAAACATAAAAACCTCTCCGGCTGAATGAACCGGAGAGGTTTTTGCGGTTTGATGCTTTAGCGAGCCGTATAGTACGGGTAGATGACTAATGCGCCCAAAATGGCAATAGCCCCTACGATCATCGCCCAGGCACCCAGTGTCTTCGAGTTGCGTCGATACGCCAGGTAGCCGAGCACCATACCAATTGGTGCCACCAAGTACGGCATGAGAAACAGGGACAGGATCGATAAGCCCAAGCCAGTCATCCCAATACCGGTGGCCCCGTTTTCCCGGCTGTCCTCGGCTGTGTCGATCTCACTGGCAGCACGACTTGTCGGAAACGGCTCGGCGATTTCCGCCGCTGCCTCAATGTCGTCATCTCTGACTTTGGCGACCGGAGAACGATCCTCTTTTGTCAGGACAACGCCATCCAAACGCTCCGAAAAGTCGTTTCTCTCCTCATCCAGTTCGCCTGTATAGCGCTCTGTCAAGGAATGGGGGTCATAGTGAATCCTGCGCCTCGACCGCTCTTCCTCTTCGTCAAAGACGGCCTGTGTCCAAGTATTCGCTGCAAACTCCCTGTCGTGCTGATCAACCGTCTCGGAAAAACCGGTATCTTCCTTCCGCTTCGCATCATTACGTTCGCGTCGATCCAACATAGCATGCTCAGCCCCTTTTTTGGTAAAGGATTAATTAAGTGAAGGAAGTAGCCTTATTGTCTGCCTACGTTGTACAATTTAAACGGGAGGCGAGAGAATGAAACCAGACAAAATCCTAACCATTGGCATTGATATTGACGGTACAGTCACATCACCTAGCAGTATTGTTCCGTTGATGAATGAAAGCTTTGGAAGAGATTTACGATATGAAGATTGTGTGGAGTACAATTTAGCCAACGTGTATCAAATCACGGACGCAGAGTTTGAAATGTGGCTGGATCAAAACGGGGAGCGCCTTTATGATGGTGCGCCTGTTCACGGAATTGCCGATCAGGTTTTGCGCGATTGGTTTACCTCCCACAAGCTGGTATATATAAGTGCTCGTGAGGATCGTCACCGCAATGTGACCTTGCAATGGTTTGCTCGCTACAATATCCCTCATCATGAAGTGGATTTGATTGGGAGCCACGACAAGCTGTCAGCTGCTCGCAAATGGGGCGTGGACCTGTTTTTGGAGGATCGTCTGGAGAACGCTTTGCAATTGTCAGAAGCGCTGCAAATTCCTGTGTTCTTGTTTGACACTCCGTACAATCAAGCTTCCCTTCCCCCGCTTGTTCATCGTGTCACTTCTTGGGAAGAGGTTGCCCAAAAAGTCAACGAGCTTTTTCCGGCCACGACAAGCGTATAGGTCAAATAGCAAAAAGACGTATCACCATTGAGGGATACGTCCTTTTTGCGCCGAAGCGTTATTTCTTTTCGGAGGTCTTCGGCTTGAACGTCAGACAACAGGTCTCAGAAGATGTCTTCGCCTGATCCTGATGCTGCGTGTTTTGACCGTACTCACCTGCGAATTCTTCTTTCAGGTTTACGGTAGCATGTGCGTCAATCTCTACCATGATCTCTTCGGCGCTGCAAAGGTTGCCCTGCGCCCAGTACTCACAGTTTGCTACAGAACATTTTACTGCTGGCATGTGCATTCACCCCCTAGAGGCTAGCCTTCACAACAACTCGGGGGCTTATACTTTGCCATTCACAGTGGAAATCAATACTCTACACAAGAAAGAAGTGGATGACATGCCGACTCCCCGTATTGTCGTCATCACCGGGGCTTCTGGTGGCCTTGGTCTAGCTTTGACACAACTTCATCTGGAAAAAGGAGATTGTGTCATTGCCACGAGTCGCAAAGCCATCAACGAGGAACTCGTTTTGTTACAAAACGCTTATCCGAATCATCTCCATTATTACCCGGTAGACGTCAGCAGCAACGAAGACATTCGGCAGTTCGCTGCATGGGTACATATCCGTTTTGAACGTTGCGATTTTCTTTACAACAATGCCGGGATGGCCATCTTTGAACCGCTGATTGAAATGCGCGTAGAGGAGCTGGAAGAAACACTGCGAACAAATATTTCCGGCGTTCTCTACACGACCCGTGCCTTTTTGCCGATGATGCTTCAACAAAAGCAAGGTCGTATTATCACGGTTGCCTCACTTGCCGGTCAGGTCGCAACAGCGAAAGCTGCTGTATATGCAGCCAGCAAAGCAGCCGTTATCCGCTTTAGTGAAGGGTTGCGCCACGAACTGCAAGGCACTGGAATTGCTGTGACGTGTGCAATGCCTGGGCCGATCGACACACCCTTTTTGGATAAGGCAGACAAAACGGGTAACTATCGCAGCAAAGTGAGTCGGTATTTATTGACACCGGAACAAACGGCAAGGGCTATTTATCGAGCGGCGGAAGCAAAGCGTCCAGAGGTTGCCATGCCATTCCGTTTGCATGCGCTCTCCCGCATTTACTTCCTATTGCCTCAGTGGCTAAAACACCTCGTCTCACCTCTCCTCAATCGGAAGTGATGAGGAATCCTCCAAGTTTTTCAATGCCCCGAATGCAAGGAGACCGAAAATGATACATACGGCTGCTCCGGCTCCAATGATCCCTTGAACGCCCAAGAAGGGTATGAGGAAGCCAGAGACAGCCGCTCCCGCGGGCATTCCTGTCCCCGTAATCGTGCGAACACTGGTCAATACCCGCCCCAAGAGAGCATCGGGCACCTGCTTTTGCAGATAGCTTCTATACATGATGTTATAAGGAGCAAAGCAAAAGCCTGCCACAACCATCGAAGCCATCGCGATCTCCAACCTCGAGAATAATGCGATCGGCAATGTGGTCAATCCCCACGCCACGATAATCCCCGCTAGCGTCGAACCCAATGGAAGTTTCCACGTAACCGTCGAGAAAAAGAGAGAGCCTAGTAATGCCCCGACTGCCAAAGAAGACCACAGCATCCCTAACGCAACAGATCCTCCTGCCAAATCCTGATTCGCATACAGGGGTAGTGCAATTTCAATGGGGCCGTACGACATGTTAAACAAAAACGTAAAGAAAACCAAAATAATCAATTGCTTTCGTCCAAATATGTAGCGATACCCTGTCCGCATGTCACTCAAGAGAGAACGAAAGAACGCTCCCATTTGACCTTTTGCAATCGTTGTAGGATTCGCACTTTTCGTAAGCTCTCGAGGCAGCCGGGAGAAGCAAAAAGCACATACAAAAAAGCTGGCCGCATCGATCAACAGAACATAAGCTTCCCCAATCAATCCGATTAAAACACCCGCGAGTGCCGGTCCAAACATATAAACAATTTGCCATTGCGTTTCCATCACGCCATTCGCTTTGACCAATTGATTTTTGTCCGAGACGATTCTCGGCAACAAAGTCTGCGCCCCAGCTGTGCTCAACGGAGAAAGGATTCCTGCAATCACAATCAGCACGTATATCACAAATAGCGGAACTTGATCGATCTGCAATAATACGACCAACGCTATAAAAATGACTCCTCTCGCCACATTGTCCATCATGATGAGCTTACGTCGATCAAACCGATCCAGCAAAACTCCCGCTACTAAACCAGAAAAAACAGCAGGGAGCATATACGCAAGAACGACGCCCCCCATCGCAGCAGGTGAGCCTGTTTTATTCATGACAAACCATGTCAAGCCCATCCAGCCAAACTGATCCCCCAGACTAGACAAGAACATCCCCAGCCAATACCAGCGAAATGATCGCTGCCGCCATAATTCCTTCATGCTGCATCTTCCTTTTTCTCTTTTTTCCATTCATTGTATAATTGGATTCATACTTTTTCAACTATTATATTTATTATATCTAAAAGTTTCATTTTGTATAAAAAAAGAACCTCTGCTCCCATTAAGCAGAGGAATCTATCCTGACGTCTACGATCCTTTGCAACTTGCGACGGCTCCAAAGCCACAGGAGTCCTGCTGCAACCCCAAAGAAACCAAGCCACACGGAGACAGCAGCACTCCCGACCTGCTCCGCACTGAAACCGAGAATCAAGCAGCTCGCAGAAAAGCTTCCCATGGTCGCCATTTCCCGAATGGAAAAAACGCGAGCCAAATAAGCAGGATCAGACAGTCGCTGAAGCTTCGTCACAGACAATATCGATGAGCTAAACTGAGCCGTTGATGCAAAGAGGATAGCGATTGCCAGTCCAAGTAGTGGTTTCGTATGAAACACGGCGATAATCGAGCATCCCATCGCTACGAGTGCCCATCCTTGGACACGCCACGTTGCTTTTTCACTCAGGTTGTCAGACAGCTTGTTCACGGCAATCCCAGCGATCACACCTCCGAGGCCCAGCGGAATATCCAAGAGTCCGAATACATACAAGCCCTCTCCCCGCTCCGTAAGAACATAGTACATCAGCATAATGTAATAGGCGCCACATACCCGTTCCGCCATCTGATAGCCGATCACACTGCCAATTTCGCGATGTTTGCCGATGTAACGGAAGCCCTCTTTTAGCCTTTCCATAAAAGGTACAGTCGCATTCGATGTAACAGATTTGGCGATATGCGGGAGCGGAAGCAAGATGAATAGCGACAACAAATAACAGGCGGCATCAAGCAAAAAGTTGTAACGGTAAGAGAACAAGTAAACCAGAACTGCTGCCACACCCTGGCAAACAATAATAAGAAACGAAGTCGTCCCCTGCAAAAGGGAATTGGCAGCCAGTCTATCCTTTTCCTCCACGGATTGTACGATCGCGACTTGCATGGCTGGTTGGAAAAAAGCACTGCAAATATTGACCAGAATCAATAACAAAAAAGCCACCCATAAGTAGGTCGCAGATGTGATGAAGAAAAACAAACTGACGAGAATGCCGCGAAGCAGATTGACGACAATCATGACCCGCCGTTTATCCCAATTCTCCACAAGCGTCCCTGCAAAAAAGCTGGCAAATACATAAGGGATCATGCGAAACACAGTCCCTGCCGCAAAAGAAAGACCCGATCCACTTAAATCATGTAAAAGTCCAACGACCGCAATAAATGTAAATTCATTTCCGATGATGTGTACAATGTGGGCCGTATACAAACGGCGAAAGACGGGATGTTGCAAGATCGCCACAGGAATGCACCCTCTCACCGTTTTCAATATTGTAGCATTTGTCGAAAAATAAGCGCAAATCCATCTTGCGAAACGGATCGTTTTGTTGTTACAATACGTTCAAATAAAACTGAACGTCTAAAAATAAGAAAACATTCACGTTCAGCGAAACGAGGTTGATCGACTTGAAACGATACGTAGTTGTGGAAACTTTGGATCAATTAAAAGCTGTAAGCGATTCCTTGCGCCTACAGATCATCACGATGCTGGTCAAGGAGGAGTACACAGGCAAGCAGCTCGCGACCCTTCTCTCCCTTTCTCCCTCTAAAGTGCATTATCACCTGAAGGAATTGGAAAGCCACGGCTTCGTTGAGGTCGTGCGTACGGAAGAAAAGAACGGGATCGTGCAAAAGTTTTATCGGGCTGTTGCTTACGATTTCAAGGTCAGTGAAGATTTGCTGCCCTCCCTGCGCGAAGACAGTATCCTGTTGCAGGAAACGATGCTAAATCACCTGCGCTCCAGTATGAATCGCCTCTATAACGCACCAGACGAGTCATTCATGCTCTTTTCGGATCAAGAGGATCGCCCTCCTGCCATTGCAGTTAACTCTGAAGTGAAAGCACCTCGGAAAGAAATAGTTGCTTGGCTCAATAAATATAAGGCTTTACTTGAGGAGCTGTCCGAAATGGAAGATCGCTACTTAGAGAGGATTGCTGCTGGAGAAGCGGAGGATACGGTTGAAAACTTTTACATGGTCACGGTCGGGTTCATGACGAATGAACGTTACTACGTCGCAGAAGACGATTCCTTGCCAGATAACTACGAGCACCAACAGTCTGAATTCAAGCATTTCACCGGCAAGATTGTGGTGAAGAAAAAGAAGGAGGAAAATGGAGATGAGCACGCTGGCGACAAATAATTCCCTTTGGAAAAACGGATCGTTTGTCCGGTTATGGTGCGGCACTTTATTTTCGGCAATGGCTGACGGAGCTTTCTTCATCCTGCTCAACTGGTATATCGTGAATGCCATGGGCTCAGGAGCAATCCTCGGCACGACTTTGATTTGTCTGTCCATCCCCCGTCTCCTCTTTATGCTGGCAGGTGGGGTGGCTGCTGATCGCTTCAATCGAAAATGGATTATGTTTTCCTCCCTTTTGGTTAGGGGAATTATTTTAGCCTGCTTTAGTTTGCTTATGCTTCAAGGAAATGGCGCCTGGTTCCCAGTGAGCCTGTACGTCATGGCAGCTTTATTCGGAACAGTCGATGCATTTTTTTGGCCAGCACGCAGCTCGATTCTGCCCTCTCTTGTCTCTCGAGAACAACTTGCGCCAGCTAACAGCTTAATGGAACTATGCCATCAGATTAGTTTGGTTGCCGGACCGATAATTACGGCCTTATTCATTGGAACCGTTAGTTACCCGATCATGTTTATGATCTTGGCATGCACCTTCTTCGTAGGAACACTCTTTGTACTCTCTCTCCATTCACACTCAAACACCAAAGACACGACTTCAGAGTCTACAACAGATTCAAAGACACGCTCATATTTCAAGGATATCGTCGGAGGAATTCGTTTTACGTATTCAATCCCGATCCTTGCGATTATTTTAACAACATCCCTATTCACCAACATGATGTTCTCCGGCCCAGTTAACATGATCATTCCCATTCATGTAAATGACCTCGGATGGGACGGGAGTGCTTTTAGCTCACTCATTACCTCACTTGGAGTCGGCATGATTGTCGGCGGTATGTTGACTGGATTGTTTAAAGGATTCCGTGGAAAATTTATGTTACTCCCTGTCATTCTCGGATGTATGGGAGTTGGAATCAGCTCGTATTATTTCATTGAGGAGCTTTCCTTTGGACTTGTCTCTCATTTTCTCATTGGAATGGCACTCAGTATGACGAATATTCCGTTTATCACCTACATTCAAAGTATCGTCCCTGCCAACATGCTCGGTCGTGTCATGTCATTGCTTTCCTTGATGTCCGTCGGCTTCGGGCCAGTCAGCTACGCACTGTGCTCCTTTCTTCTCGCCAAAAACATCGCAACACCGGGGCTTCTATTATTCTTTGGCGGTATCATATTTGCTACTATCAGCCTTACCCTGTTCTTTTTCCGCTCGTTCCGGCAAATGGAGCAGCATCCGAACTGGAAGAAACCCGCAATGGAAGAGGAGCGGCTTCCTGCAACCCTTTCTTCTTAGTCTCTCCTATAAATAGAAAGAACGCGTACCACGCAAGCATGAGCTCTTGCAGGTACGCGTTTTGCTTTTTATACGGTTTGTTCTTTTTCGGCAAGGACCTTTATCAGCTGACGAGCCCCGAAGCCCATCCTCGTAACTACTCCTGCCTCATCGCGGACGAAGCGGATAAACATATCCGTTTCTCCCCGCTTCATGACGAAGCTGTCTTCTCCCACTGAACGAAGCGGAATATTCGTTCCATTACTCTTCGCTACCAGCTCGTTCTCTTCGATTTCTACCAATACAGTAGCCCCTTCGGACGAGCGGTACTCCCCTGTAAATGTAGCGAGTGCATCTACAGAAATTTCATAATCCGGATATTGGAACGGCACTGTATTCGGAGAGCGCCCATTGGTTGCGTTTAAAATGCCATGCATCAAATCTGCCATTGGCCCGCCATCCGTGTTCATCAGTACGGCTCCTGTCAGGCCCCGCTCCGGTAAAACAAAAATTTGTGCCGCAACTCCCTTGATCGCTCCACCGTGCTCGACGAGTGTTCCATCATGGCAATTGGCTACAAACAATCCGTAGCCGTATGCTTGAAATGGCGAAATCGAGAAATGAGGTGTCATCATGGCCTGCACACTCTCCGGTGAGAGCAAGCGATTCTCGCCCACCATTCCACCCGTTCTGAATATTTCCGTGTAACGCAATAGATCGTGAATCGTCGATTTCAGAAAACCAGCTGCACGCATCGATGGTGAATCCCACCATGAAGGGGAACGGTATACCTCACCGCCATCTTTTGGGCTTTTTCGGGTGAATAGCGTAGCCACCTCTGCTTCCTCTGGCAAATCCTCGACGAGAAAGGCACTGTTTTTCATCCCGGCAGGCACCAAAATATGATCCTGCACAAACTGCTCGTAAGATATCCCACTCACTCGTTCAATAATCAGACCGAGCATGGCATAACTGTCGTTGGAGTAGCTAAACTCCGTTCCAGGCGCACCTAGAAACTCATAGTTCAGCTTGCCAATGTAGGCCATAAATTCTTCTTTTGTATTGATCTCTTCCGCTTTATCGAGATCAAACTCAAGACCGGAGCTAAAGGACTTTATGTCCTCTCCCTCCACTATACTTCTTTTCATTGCACCCACTAATGTATCCAAAGGGGGAAAGCCTGCGGTATGTGTCATCAGATGATGGATGGTCATCTCGCGAGTATAAGCTTCATTAGGTGTGCGTAGCTCTGGAAGATACTTGATGACCGGATCATGAACGGATAGCTTTCCGGCGTCCTGAAGCTGCATAATAGCCACACATGTAAAAGACTTGGTCACGGAACCGATGCCAAACACCATATCAGGGGTTAATGCTTTTGCATCCTCTGTGTTATCAGCCAAACCGAAGCCATGGAAATACCTCAGCTCTCCTTGCTCTGCCAATCCGACTGCTGTTCCTGTTACTTTTGCCTCTGCAAGCAGCTTTTGCGCGTATTCCTCAAACGACTGAACCCAATCCGCCATGTTCTTTCTCCCCTTTTCATGTAAGCTTTTGGTTTAAGGCCGGAAGTTTGCCGTACGAATCACATAATTGCCGATCGCCTTTTGGTTCAGGGTATAACCGATGCCCGGGGTATCTGGAACTGCCAATTGGCCGGGAGCCATCAGCTCTACACCATTCTCCACGATGTCTTCCTCCCAGTAACGGCTGGAGGCGGCTGTATCACCTGGGATCGTAAAATTCGGCAAAGACGTAATCGCAATGTTGTGCGCGCGGCCAACACCTGACTCAATCATGCCTCCGCACCAAACCGGAATGTCGTGTGCCTGACACAAGTCGTGAATGCGTTTGGACTCTGTTAATCCACCGACCCTCCCCACCTTGATATTAATAATGCCGCAGCTGCCTAACTCTATCGCTTTTCTGGCATCATCCACATTGTGAATACTTTCATCGAGGCAGATAGGAGTGGACAACTCCCTTTGCAGCTTGGCATGATCAATAATGTCGTCATGGGCGAGTGGTTGTTCGATCATCATCAGCCCATATTGATCCAGCTCCTTCATTACATCCAAATGCTCCATCGTGTAAGCGGAGTTTGCATCCGCCATCAGCGGGACACCCTCGCCAAAGCGTTCGCGGATTGCTCGAATCACCTCTACGTCAAAGCCCGGCTTGATCTTTACCTTGATCTTCTTGTAGCCCTCACCAAGATGGCGCTCTACTTTTGCCAAAACCTGATCGACAGTCGGTTCAATACCGATGCTAATCCCTACATCGATGACAGATTTCTCTCCTCCTAATGCTTTGGCGAGAGAGATTCCTTTTTGCTTGCTGTAGAGATCCCAGATTGCGCCTTCTAAAGCCGCCTTCGCCATGTTATTGCGGCGAATGGGGGCAAACAGCCGATCCACATCCTCCGGGGTCTCGATCACACTCGTGAACAGCTTCGGAATCATAAACTTTTCCATCATGTGCCATGCTGTTTCTGTCGTTTCTTCACTATAATAAGGGGCGGACATTGCCACACTTTCCGCGTGCCCGACCTCTCCCTCTCCATACACACTGACCAGAATGAGCTCCTTGATGGTCGTATGTCCAAAACTCGTTTCGAAACGGAAACGAAGTGGCATGTGTAGTTGCTGCAATTCAATTCGTTCGATTTTCAATGTACTTCATCCCTTCTGTTCCATATAAATGACAAGCAACATAATGTTGTGGCGAAGCAAGTGTAGCGACAGGACGCACTGTGCGGCAAACATCCGTAGCATATGAGCACCTGGTATGAAACGCACATCCAACTGGAACATTTGCTGGCGAGGGAACATCCCCTGAAAGAACGATTCGCTCCTTCTTCCGAAACGGATTGGCTTTGGGAACTGCTGACATCAGCGCTTCCGTGTACGGATGCAACGGTCGCGTAAACAAATCCTTTTTGCTGGCGATTTCGACGATTCGTCCGAGATACATGACCGCAATTCGGTCGCTGATGTGGCGAACGACACCGAGATCGTGTGAAATAAACAGATAGCTTAAGCCTAGACGTTGCTGCAAATCCTGCAAAAGATTCACAATCTGCGCCTGAATGGAAACGTCAAGTGCTGAAACCGGCTCATCTGCTACGATCAATGAAGGTTCTACCGCCAGTGCGCGAGCGATCCCGATCCGCTGCCGCTGCCCTCCGCTAAACTCATGGGGAAAACGAGTAGCGTATTGAGTATTCAGTCCGACCATCTGAAGCAGTTCTTTTACTTGATCGCGCCTTTCTTTCACAGACATCTGCGGATCTTTGACGCCTAACGCTTCCTCCAAAGCCCCTTGCACTGTCATCCGTGGATTTAACGAAGCATACGGGTCCTGAAACACGATTTGCATTCGTTTGCGGAGTGGACGAAAACGTGCAGCCGACATATCCAAAATGTTTTGCCCCTCAAATTCAATCGTTCCACCCGTCGGCTCAATGAGTCGCATGATGCTGCGACCAGTCGTTGACTTGCCACAACCGCTCTCTCCTACCAACCCAAGCGTTTCGCCTTTTCGCAACTGGAAAGAGACTCCATCGACTGCCTTGATCATTTCGTCACTATTGCGAAACAGTCCTTTACTAATAGGAAAATACGTCTTTAAATCATTTACCGATAACAAGATATCCTTCATACCGCCATCTCCTTGTTCTCGTACAGCCAGCATCGAACGGCCTGTGTGCCTGTGCCCGTTGCCTTAAGCGGCGGTTTTTCTTGGTAACATCGCTCCTCGGCCTGCGAGCAGCGGAAGCGGAATGCACACCCTTGTGTCACTTCACCCAGGAGCGGGACACTGCCTTCGATCGGATCGAGGCGAACCTTCTCTTCCTCATCCAGATCGGGGATACAGCGCAAAAGCCCAATCGTATACGGATGCTTCGGATGCGAAAACAGACTGGCGACATCAGCTTCCTCTACGATCTCCCCGTAGTACATCACAAGAACACGATCTGCCATTTCAGCGACGACTCCCAAGTCATGCGTAATGAGTAGCAAGGAGGTATGATCGTTCTCCTTCAGATCGTTCATCAGTTCCAAAATTTGCGCTTGAATGGTCACATCCAGTGCAGTCGTCGGCTCGTCCGCGATCAGTAAATCCGGGTTGCAAGCCATCGCCATCGCAATCATGACACGCTGCTTCATCCCACCTGATAGCTGATGGGGATATTCCCGCATGATGTCTTCTGCCCGCGGCACGCCCACTTTTTTGAGCATCTCAATTGCTTTTGCTTGGCGTTCCTTTTTCGATAAATCCGTATGAAGCTGATACACTTCCTCCAGCTGTCGTCCGATCGTATGGACCGGATTGAGTGACGTCATCGGTTCCTGAAAAATCATCGCGATATCTTTTCCACGAAT
>NZ_JABSUZ010000064.1:0-18117 GCF_013284345.1 Brevibacillus sp. MS2.2 | reverse complement strand
TTATGAAGGAGAAGTACTGGAATCATTGCCGATGCAGTACAAGGATTATGCGAGTTGGCAAAACAAAAGGCGGGAGACCTTGCAAGAACAGGAGCAGTATTGGCTAGACTTGTTGCAAGGGGAGCTACCGGTATTGAATCTGCCGTTGGATCACCCGCGGCCACCGTTACAAAACTTCGAGGGAGACAAGGTAAGCATCCACGTGGACGCCTCACTGGCCAAAAAGCTGGGACAGGTAGTCGAAGAAACAGGATCCACCCTGTACATGGTTTTGCTTGCTGCGTATCAAGTGTTGTTGCACAAGTATACGGGACAATCCGATATCATTGTCGGATCACCAGTCGGGGGAAGGCAACAGCCTGAATTTGAAAATATAGTGGGAATGTTCGTCAACACACTGGCTCTGCGGAACTTCCCGCACCCAGCCAAGTCATTCCGTGCCTTTCTTACAGAAGTAAGAGAGTGTTGTCTGAAAGCCTATGAACACCAGGAATGGCCGTTTGACAAGCTGGTCGAGAAACTAGAGTTCTCCCGGGATTTAAGCCGCAATCCGTTGTTTGATACCATGTTCGTCCTACAAAACATGGAGAGTTACCTTCCGAGTATGGAAGGGGTAAGGATGGTAACGCATCCGATCAACGCCCATGTCTCTCAGTTTGACCTCATGCTGGAAGCGATCGAGAGAGAAGACGGAGGCATCCAGTTGAATCTGGAATATTGCGTCAAGCTGTTTGCCAAAAACAAGATGGAGAGGTTACTGCACCATTACCTCAATCTGCTAGAACAACTGGTCCGTAATGTCGACCAGCTTCTAGAAGATATGGACATGCTGTCAGCAGATGAACGAGAGCGCCTTGTCTATGGCTTGAATCAGACCACCACCGAATATCCATATGAGCTAAGCATTGCACGCATGTTGGAGAACCAGGTTGAACAACGCCCCGAGGAGATCGCTGTCGTGTTCGGTGAACAACGCCTCACTTACCGTCAACTGCATGCGTCTTCCAACCGCATCGCTCATGCCCTGCATCACAGGGGAATCGGAGAGGGAGACGTTGTTGTCGTGATGGTCGAGCGTTCCCTGGAACTCATTACAGGCCTACTTGGAGTCCTAAAAGCCGGAGCTGCCTATACCCCAGTTGACCCCGGCTATCCAGCGGAGCGTCTTCGTTACTTGCTACGCAATTCGAGTGCGAAGTTGTTGCTCGTCCAGCGTGCGTTTCAAGACCGTATTGCCGACACGGATGCGGATATGGTTGCGGTGGAAGACCTGCTAATAGCTGAGTTTCCAAGTGAAAACATTCTGCTTCCCTATGATCCTGAGAGATTGATGTACGTGCTTTATACCTCTGGATCAACGGGAAATCCCAAAGGTGCTATGATCCGGTCTCATGCCTTTGTCAATTTACTTCACTGGTACACAAGGGAGTTTAGGTTTACCGAGAACGAACGGGTCCTGCTCATTGCTTCAGCCAGCTTTGATCTGGCGCAAAAAAATCTATACGCGCCGTTGATTACTGGTGGACGCTTAATCCTTTTCGAACCGGGTTTGTATGACTACGAACAGATGTCGGCGACTATTGAACGTGAAGGCATTACTGTAATCAACTGCACACCTAGCGCGTTTTACCCGTTGCTCGAGGAGAATGCAGACGACGGCTACCAAAAGCTGAAAAGCCTCCGCTGGGTATTTTTGGGCGGTGAGCCGATCCACATGACCAAGCTGGGGCCATGGTTGCGCAGCCCGAACTGCCAGGCGGAGATCGTCAATACCTACGGCCCGACTGAATGTACTGACATCGCTTCCTATTACCGCATGCGCAGCGAAGACTGGCAAGGCGAAGTCGAGCTGCCGATCGGCAAACCAATTGATAACGTCCGATTGTATGTGGTGGACAAAGAGATGAAGATTGTTCCGGAAGGTATGGAAGGTGAGTTGTGCATCGGAGGTGTGGGGGTCGGCCTTGGCTATTACAATGCTCCCGAGTTGACGGAGGAACGTTTTGTACAGAGCAACGAGTTGCCTGAGAGAGTCGTGTACAAGACGGGAGACATAGTCAAGCGGATACCAGATGGCAACGTAGTATTCATTGGAAGGGTAGATCACCAAGTCAAAATCCGTGGATTCCGCATTGAAATTGAAGAGATCGAGAAGAAGCTAATCGATCATCCTCTAGTAAAGGAAGCAGTGGTAACGGCTGTACAGGATGTGGACGGGGACGCGATACTCCGAGCATATGCAGTTCCGGTGAGCTCTTTGACAACCGACCAGCTCTATCATTACCTGCAAGACGAGCTTCCAGGATATATGGTCCCGCAATATCTCATATTGCTAGAGTCACTACCGCTGACTCCGAACGGCAAAATTGACCGCAAAGCGTTGCCATTGTGGCCCGATAACATGGTTCTGACTGAGGAGGACGAACCGAGGGGAGAAACAGAGCAACAATTAGCCGATCTGTGGCAGGAAACACTTGGAATCCGTAAGGTAAGCGTTCATGATCATTTCTTTCAGTTAACAGACCAAACCTTCAAAGCGCTTGATGTAATCGGCAAAATAAATAAGGCTTTTGGCGTTAAATCGAATCTTAATCTGTTGATTCGTAATCCTACCATTCGAGAACTAGCTAAACAGATCGAAATTTGCTCTGTGAATCCATTGCCTTCACTGGAAGTAGTTGCCGAGCGTCCTTTCTACCCAGCATCCTCAGCACAAAAGCGGCTGTTTATGATCAATAAATTACTAGGTAGCGGAACAACTTACAACGTTCCAGTCATACGCAGAATGAAAGGGAGACTGGACATTCAGCGTGTCGGGGAGGCCATAAAGGAACTTGTCCAGCGACATGAATCACTTCGGACATGCTTTCAATTGGATGTGGAAACCGGTGCGTTGCTCCAAAAGGTGCATTCTGACGTTTCGTTTACCTCTTTCGTCTATGAACTGACCGAGGCAGAAGCGACAGAAATGATTCAAGATTTTGTCAGGCCGTTTCGCCTGGATAGACCACCGCTGTTTCGATCAGCGCTAATCAAGCTGATAGATAAAGAAGAGTGCATCCTCATCATTGATATGCACCATAGCATAACAGATGGTATGTCAATAGGCATTATACTAAAAGACTTAGTAGCCCTTTACGAAAAAAGACAGTTGGACACCCCCAAGCTTCAATATAAGGACTACGCTGTCTGGGAAAATCAGCTCATGAATACGAGAGAATGGCAAGAGCAGGAGAAATACTGGCTAGAGATATTCAAAGAGCCTGTTCACCCGATACAAATGCCAGTCAGTCGCCAAGCTTCCTTGACAGCAGATGCCAAAACCCGTACGATCTATTTTTCCCTAGAGGAAAACACAACTGTAGCCTTACAGAACCTTGCTCAGTCAACAGAGACGACCCTTTTCATGGTATTGATGACCACCTTTACTATTCTGTTGTCCAAGCTGTCTGATCAGGAAGATATTGTAGTTGGTACTCCAATCTCGGGAAGACATCACGATGGACTAGAGAATATCGTAGGAATGTTTGTCAATACGCTGGCCATTCGTAATTCGCTACGACGCAGCCTGAACTTTCTGGAGTATTTGAATCAGGTGAAGGAGCGACTGCTAGAAGCATATGAAAATCAAGATTATCCGTTTGATCATCTGGTGGACAAACTGAACGTCCCGCGTGAGATCAGCACAAACCCTTTGTTCAATGTCATGTTCCAATTTGCACAAAAGGACGAAGTTGAGAAAATTGCGGGTCTGGAGATGCTCCCTGTCGAATATGATTGCGCTCCAAGCAAATTCGATATCCACTTTGTTGTCGTACAAGAAGATCAGCGGACCTTGTACCTGGAAATGACATACCGAGATTCGTATCTCCCAGATGAATCGGCTAATGAGTTCATTGCTCAATTTATTGAATTGGTTCAGCAAATTGTTCATGATACGAGTATTTGTCTAAAAAAGATCATGACCAGCCAACGAGTACAACCATAGCTTTTGGACATAGTCCCGCCATTTACATTGGCGGGATTTTTTTACATCCACCCTGAAGTAAATATAGGAAGCACCCCCGAACACGAGGTTGCAGACTGTAGCGTCTACTAGAAGGGAACATGGAAAGGAGAGAGATTGAATAATGGATAGCAACGTTTTGTTTAAGGAGTTTCCAGTATTTAAATCGGACAAATTAACACTTGGCCCGATTGAAGATCATCATTTAGAAGAAGTGTTTGAGATTTACAGCAATGATAATGTATTTGAGTACTGCGGTATTATTCCAAAGCACAAAAAGGACAGTGTAATGACCATGCTCAGGCATTTTAAAAGAGATTATCATAAAAAACGAGATTGAAATGGGGGATTTCCCTTAGAACCAGAGCAATACATTAGTTGGTATTATCGAGGCTTTCGAGTTTCATCAAAGAATAAACAAGGTAACAATCGGCTACTTTTTGGCCGAAAGACACTGGGGAAAAGGAATTGCCTCAGAGGCGGTCAACATGGTCGTACGCTTCTTAAAATTGAAGATGCCAAGGTGAGCAGAATTCAAGCAGATGTAATGCCTCTGAATGAAGTATCCAAAAGGGTATTGCTCAAGAATGGTTTCATCAAGGAGGGAACGCTAAGACAAGCAGCATCCTGGTCCGGTAAAGGAATTGTAGATTTAGAGATATATAGCTTGTTAAAAGAAGATTTCCAAAGAGAGAACTACCGGTTTTGAGGATGAAGCCTTCTTTTTTTCAAAAAAACTTGATGTCACCCTTAATCATTAAGAAAAAACTGAACAAATGTATTCAAGGCAATGATCTCAACCGTTTCACAAAACTTGTCGTTCTTCGCGCAAGCAGTAAGAGTATATTGGTCATCAAGAAAGAATATTTTAAAATACCAATTACATTGATCATAGACACGTAATCCCTCAATTCCACCTCCTCGAACAGTTGAAAAGCTATTTAGGGGAATCGAGAGTCCATGGCCGATTGCTTTGACATAACTCTCCTTGGCCGTCCAGACTTTAAAAAAGCGAGAGTATCTTTTCAGAGCATCCTGTTCATTCTCAATAAACTCATATTCTTCTTGTGCAAAAAACTGTTTTGCAATCTGTAGATCAACCGTATGTATTCTTTCTATATCAATACCCACAGGGTGCTCGTCTATTATGCAGACTATCCATTTGCCCGAGTGTGAGATATTAAAATGAAGTAGGTTCAACGGCATGTAAAGGTACGGTTTTCCAAATGTGTTCTTGCTAAATAAGATACTTTTCGGAGGAATCGCAAATTTTTCAGAAACGATTTTTCTAATAAGGAGGTCGCCCAATAGTCCTCTGATCAGATCTTCACGTTGAAGGAACTTTGACAGTCTTTGTTTCTTTTCTTCCGTAACAAAGGTTAAGAGGTGTGAAATGTACACATCTGGTAATGTAGATATAGGGACAGCGTATATTTGCATAATGTTCAACCTCCAGTACAGTTGTCATGCTTTCAGGGGATTTGAACATTTAGCATTTACCTATGATGGCTACATGAATTACACACTAGGCTCAATAAATTCAATACCAAGGTCGATAATTCGCTCATCTCCCATAAGGGAAACAAGCACTTTTACCCTTCTCCTGTGTTTATCGATTTTTTTAATAATACCTTCCATTCCTTTTAATGGGCCTGATTCTACATAAACTTTGAAGTCTTGCGTGTATACTTGGGAAAAATCGATCTGATCATCATTATTCAGAAGTTTAAGAATAGTCGACATTTCTTCTTCGGGAATCTTTTTAAAATAATGCGCTTCTTCATAGTTTTGATTCCCACGGCAGTTTCGGGGGGAAACGGTACTATCGTATGTTAGGTCTATTTTATTTAGATAGTTTAGTATGCGGATGATTTTTGAATGCCGTTTAATGGAGTAGTATGTTGAAAAATTCATTTCTGTTTTTACAAAAATATATCCGGGGAACAAATTCTTCTCGACTCGCAGAAGTTCACCGTTTTTTTTCTCAGGAACGATTCGTTTTGGAACGATTGAGTACAAAGTTTCTTTATCAAAGGCTTTATTCAGCCAATCTTTTACAGAATGTTCATTACCCGATTTAACAAAGAGAACATACCAGTTCATATAGGTAATTGACTCCTTTTCGAGATGTTTCTCAGATAATTGGTAGTAACAGCAGCCCTAGAATTAAATGCTCAACAGTACTTGAGTCATGTAAAACGTTGTCGTGTAACAATTATTGAGACCCTCTACTCTGAATCCCTTGATCGAAACTTTTTCAAGTCCATCAACTTAAAAAGATAAGAGACATTTTGATTGTAATTCAAGTTAGTTGAATAAAATTATCATTTTTTATATTTATTACCAACACTATGGTAACCCCACACTAGCTTATCGTCAAGTTTTGATTCTACAAAAAGGATTGGTTCGACTGTAGGGAGGAGTAGTGATACATAATCCTATTGTCGTCCTGAATTCATAACCTACGATGAGAGTTGCACAGGTTTTAGTCAAACGGTAACCAAAACCATTGTAGTAAACGAGGGTTAAGAGGGGGAGGTTCAAAACAAACTAAAGAACGTATAGGGTAATTGAGAATAGAGTGTGTGAACGAAAGAATATGGAGAAGAGGAATTATGGAAAAGTCAATAAAATAAATCGTCCGAAAATTCGGTTTTGTTAAAAGTTTGATCAAAAAACTATAGTTTTAATAAAATTAAATCTAGTTCATAAAATTGCTATTTCATGAACTGAAAGCAAAAATGATAAACCTCCTCTCTATTGAGATACCAACTTTTAGAGGGGAGGTTTATTCCTTTCAAAATCAAATCAAAAAGATTGAGCCGCTTGTTTCTTTTGTTCCAGATCTACATGGGTGTAGATGGACGTAGTTGCTAAACTTCCATGGATAAGAAGCTCCTGCAGCGTTCAGATATCCATTTTGGAAGAAGAATCATCCTTTGAACGTAACAAAGATGTTGAAGAACTTCTTTAAAGATTCGATGCAATCCACGTGGATCTAGTTGTCCGCCAAGATAATTCGTAAAAACAGGCTCCTTTGAATGCAATTGAAATGGTTCTCACTGCTCCCGATACTTCTGAATCAATGGCAGCACCATCGGATGAAGAGGGAGGAATCTCTCTTTGTTACCCTTCCCGTAAATTCGTACGGTATTCCACTCCAATTCAAATTGCTCCCACGTTAAATCTACTGATTTTTGCCGACGCATGCCGGTTGTCGCGAGAAGCTTGTACATCATATGGTTTCGCAGCGCGAATTTTTGTTTGTCAGCTTCCATAAACCGAAATAGCTGTTGCAGCTCGATTAATCTCATATAAACTGGCAATTTCTCATCTGTTTTCTGCGCTTGAATGCCCACCATAAACTCTACTGTGATCCAATTTTCCTTTGCACAAAACCAACAAAACAATACGCCTTTGCAGCGTCCTTGGCCGTGTCTGACGCTCAATCACTTGATCTTGCAAGAAACGCCGAATCGTCGAATTATACACGTGCTGCAGATCAGTTGTTCCGTGAACTTTCTGTAAGAATGCCTCAAACTACAGATTCCTGGTAATCTAGATCATCGGAACTTAAAACCTTTAGTTATTGTTCCGCTTGCTCTTTTTATCAGTTTACATAATATATATTATCGGACTCAAAGAGAAATACATAATTTCTAAGAGGGTACTCACCTGTTTATACACTACGTGTCACAAACTCACTCGTACTTGGATCAAATTAAAAGATGATGCAAAACAGCTTTTTCTCATCTGTCGCTGCCATATGACATCCATGCATGCACCGAAACTTGCTCTCATACAAATCGAATTAGTAATAAGGAGCTTTTCCAGTAGTTTATCAGCTTCACAATAAGACATTACCAGCAGCAACCAAACTGCTGATCATCTAATAAGGCTACTCAGTCATTTAGCATCTATCTACATGAAATGAACTACCAAAATTTCATTATAATAAAAAAATTCACTTAAAATAAAAAACACTATTTACATTTATTGTAAATTCATTTATAGTATAATTAAGATCACTATAACTAAAAACGCCCGGAGGTCCCCAAATGACCAAAGTAATCCCAAAATCCAAAACGATCAGCACTACACCCAAAAAAAGATCGTACGAAAATACCTTGAATAACCTGGCGCAATACCTCGAACGAAATAAGAAAAAATAACCAATAAAAAGAGTGCCACCGGAGGCACTCTACTTTGGCGTCTATAAGCTTTTCTTCTCTCTTCCTTCCCCGTTTCCCCCAACTTTTATTCTTCAGCCGTTCCCATCCAATCCAACAAGTAAAAATCTGTTACCAAACGTGCGATTTGTCCCTCGGCATCATAACCGATATAGCTCGCGTAGCTTCCGTCTCCCCATCCTGTTGAAAACATGGCCACATTACAGCCTTCCGCTAAATCTATTAAACCCCAACTACGCGTATGTTTATACGTTTGATCCATTTTTTTCGTCAACGTCTCATAAAACATCTCGTCCTTCTCTATTTCGCGTTCCAAAAGCGTGCAAGCTTCTGCATCCATGAACGAGCCTGTACCCGCATCCACACCGTAGCCAAAAAACTCACCTTCGCCAAGCTGTGACACATCTGACTCCGCCCAAACAGCCATTTTCCAGGACAAGACAGGTTTCTCTGAGAAGACAATCCGTGCCAATGCTACACGTTCATCTGGCTCCAGAGAGTTATCCGTTTGCTCTTCCTTTGATTGGGATTGAACTTGCGCGATAGCGAGCTGTACGGAGAAACTCCCTTTTGGGAAGACCTCCACAAACGGTTCCGTCTCAAACATGACAAACGGATCGTTCGCCACAATTTTTCCTGTATTCACCTGAAGCTTGCCCATATCTTGGCGGAAAAACTGATATAAATAGCCATCCTGCTCTTGCGTATACCCTTCGTCAAATGCCGTTTCAAAAAAGGCAGGGCAATTATGTTTCATGATTCCATCCCCTTTTTTCTATCCTCTACACAAAATCCCACTGACGATAGTTTGCCAGTGGGATGTCGTCTACATGCTAATTTACTTGATCAGAGCTGCGTCGAGTGCCACTTCAATCATTTCATTGAAGGTCGTTTGACGCTCGTCCGCGGAAGTTTCTTCACCGGTTAGAATGTGATCACTTACGGTGAGGATTGACAATGCATTGCGCTTGTATTTTGCAGCCAATGTGTACAACGCGGAAGATTCCATTTCAACAGCAAGCACTTGATAGGAAGCCAATTTTTTGTACAAATCGAGGTTCTCGCGATAGAAGCTATCGCTCGTAAAAATATTGCCCACTTTAACAGACAGATTGCGCTCTGTCGCTGCTTGATACGCTTTGTGCAACAAATCAAAGTTAGCAGTAGGAGCAAAATCAACTTGGTTGAGCAGGAGACGATTCGTTTGAGAATCGGATGATGCAGCCATACCAATAATCACGTCACGTACTTTGATGTCTTCCTGGATCGCGCCGCAAGTGCCTACACGGATCAGGTTTTGGACGCCATAAGATTCCATGAGCTCATTGACGTAGATCGAGATAGAAGGAACTCCCATGCCCGTTCCTTGTACAGAAACGCGCTTACCTTTGTATGTACCTGTGAAGCCGAGCATGCCACGCACGTTGTTGTAGCACTCTGCTCCTTCGAGGAAAGTTTCAGCAATGTATTTGGCCCGTAGCGGATCGCCCGGCAGTAGGATTGTTTCAGCAATTTGACCTTGCTGTGCTCCAATATGGATACTCATAATCTGTTTGCTCCTTTATCAAGAAAAAATGACCTACTTGCCTATCGTACTACAAAAACCGAACAATGCAAAGTCAAGAGATCAAATGATTCCAGCAGCTTTTGATTACACGTTTGCGCAAGACTTTTTGAAAATAACGAATAAGCGATACCGACAGATGGCATCGCCTCGACAACGGTTTCATTCATTTAAGGGACATCACGTAATCCATTGCTTCCAGGTGATCTCCCAAGATCGTCTGGTTAACACTCGGGTTATTCTTTCTTTGTGTCGCTCTTTTTCTCGTAAGCTTTGCGGAT
Source organism: Brevibacillus sp. MS2.2 (assembly GCF_013284345.1). Taxonomy (NCBI): domain Bacteria; kingdom Bacillati; phylum Bacillota; class Bacilli; order Caryophanales; family Paenibacillaceae; genus Brevibacillus; species Brevibacillus sp. MS2.2. The sequence continues at coordinate 8,076 of NZ_JABSUZ010000064.1, read as the reverse complement.
GCAATGTAATGAGACGGCACGACTCGCAATTGATTGTGCAGAGCAATGGCGTGTGCAACGGCAGGTACAACCAAATGTTGAACACCGATGATAGAGGCAGCTTGTCGGGTCATAGCAAAAGGTAAATCGTACATCGAGGAAGTTCCGAGTTCATGTCGTGAAACCAAGGTATTGAGAAATGTCTTCGCTAGCAAAACGGTATCCGGTTCCATTGATAATTGTCGAAGTGGTGTCCTGGCCTTTCTCAAGGCGATGTCTGCTCCTCGGTAACATGTTCTAACAAAGGACTGCATGTCATTTGCAGCTACAACATGATCTGCATCGAGAAACAACCATACATCTCCTGTCGCCTCCTTGGCACCAATTGCTCTCCATACATCATCCCCTAAAAGAAACGGGTACACAAACGCCGTGAGTGGACAAGAGGAATACGTGAGTATCTTCTTCACCGATTGATCCGGGCAACCATCCACAACGAGCACGATTTCCATGGGCCGGAGCTTCTCAATTTGTTTGAGTACTTTTTTGATTGTCTGCTCGTGGTGAACAGAGAGGATGACACTTAATCGATTTACATTCTGGCATTTTTCTTTGCCATTAATGTGCTCATCTCTGCTTTTTTTTGTGGGATCTCGCATATTTCGCTTTACGTTTGCCATCCCATCCACCACCCTCCTTTCCGCGCGATTCCTGATGAAAGACCGAGCGCAAATGCAGAACGCCTGATGAATGCACCAAGTCGCGGTGTCGTTGTCCATCCTGATCTGCGTGTCGAAGCTTCGTTCCACCCGTTAGTAGCTGGATTGCCTTCGCATGCTCCCGATAAATCGTACGGATATCTTTTCGCACGATATCTCGAGTGCCTGCTGGTTGTTTTTCCGAGGCAAACGGGGCGATTGTCGTCATTTTGAGCCCCAAGACTGATGCTTGAACCAAAGCAATTGCAGGATTGCATAAATTTCCGGGACCAATTGCCGCTAGAGCATTTCGGCTCAAGGCAAATGGAATATTTTCAAAGGAAGCGGAGCCCATTCTTTTTTGACCAAGAAGATGATTCAACAAGCAATACGCACTTCTTGGTGAACGCTTTGCTCTTCTTGATACCGAGTGGTCCGAGCAAGTCGTCATGATGACATCTGATCCCTTTTTGATCAGCGTGACATACTTCTTCAAGTATAAAAGAGGCATCGCGAGAAGTTCGTCGATAAAGAGGACAACGTCTCCCCTTGCGTGAGCAGACCCGATCGCTCTTGCCTCATGGCTGTCTACTTCCAAACCGGTTGAAATGATTTGTGCTCCCCATTCATTGGACAAGAGAACATCTTGGCAGCTCACTTGGTTGCATACGACTATTACTTCCGTGTGTGGATCTATTCTTTTGACAACAGAGAGCAGTTTTTTTATATTCCTGGCGTTGTCACTAATTGGGATGATGACGGACACGGCAGGGTGATCATCGATTCGGTTGTCCATCTCACTCCCCCTCACCAGTTGATAAATGATTACTCTAATGTACGCTCGTTTTCCACGATTGGACACGGCATCTACCCCTCACAACTCAACAAGAGATGACCTACACGAAACACTCGGTTTCACCGTCATATCGCAAAAAACAGGACGTGTTTATGGCCACGTCCTGTTGTAATTCTCATTTTTATATTAATGGAACCGCCGTTGAAGACTACGCTCGCGAATTCGTTTATTCCTCTGAGCACGGGAAAACGTATACACGATTAAGAATAGGTTCATTCCTAACCAGACAATTAATACGCTATAGCGGGCTAGTGGATGTGTGTTGCCACTTTCTGAGTCCCCAAACACAGTAGCAGGAGCTGGAGCAGGCGGATCATGACGAAGCAATGGATACGAGACGGCTAGCTTGCCAGCCTGTACAAACAGGCTCCCATCTGCTTTTAGCTCTACCAAAGGCTCCGCCCCTTTGGGAACCGTCGCATACAAATCCTCCTTGGCTGTAAAAGTCACAACCGAGTTGTTGCCAGGAACAGCTACTTCTGAAAAAGAATCGCCTTTTTTGGCAATGGATTTGGTCTCAAATCCTTGAAAGCCAAAGTCCAGTAGCTTTTTCACATCTTTGTATGCATTTGCACTTGTAGAGGCCTTCATCGTGACAGCGATGAGTTCCATTTCTCCACGCTTAGCGGAGCCTACCAGCGTATGCATCGCCTGATCTGTGAAACCGTTCTTCATTCCCGTCGCGCCTTCGTAATCGCGCAGGAGCTTGTTGTGATTCACCAATACTGTTTCCCACGTTTGTCCATGCCAAGGCAGACGCTTCGTACCGACAATTTCCCTGAAAACGGGGTTTTTCATCGCGTACTGCGAAATTTTGGCCATGTCAGAGACAGTCGTGTAGTGATTTGGATCATGCAGTCCGTGTGGATTGGTAAAATTCGTTTCGGTGACTCCTACTTTTTCTTTCAAATAAGCGTTCAAATCCACTGCAAAACGCTCTGTCGTCTGGCTCATATGCTCCGCAATCGCTGTACCAGCGTCGTTACCTGAATTCATGAGCAGTCCGTACAACAAATTGCGAAGAGAAATCCGTTCTCCCTCTTCCAAATAGACACGTGTTCCTTCTTCACGGCGTGCTTTTTTGGAGACAGTGACAGTATCATCCAGATTCCCTTTTTCTATCGCGTAAATACCTGTTGCGATTTTTGTAATACTAGCAGGGTACAACTTCTCATGAGAGTTCTTTTCAAACAAGACTTGTCCCGTTGTAGCATCAATCAGAATGGCTGATTGTCCAGTGAGAGTGTTAGGCTCCAGGCTTGATGACTCCTCGGCAAAAGCGGAAGGCGTGCCAAGGTTGAACAAAACCATCACCACAACGAGTAGGTTCGTTAGCAAAAAGCGCATGTTAGTCAATATCCTTTCCTACTTTGTCGCGTTTTTTCAGGTTACATGTGGTCTGAGGACAACAAAAGACGTTATTTCAACCGGATTCCCAACAAATCGTGAATCATTTTAAACTTAGGGTTGTCAGCAAAAGCCTCTTCGAAGCCACTGACATGTTCTCTGTACAAGGCTGCAGCAGAATCCAAATCCTGCTTGACGTACAGGGAAAATATTTCTTCCAATTTTTCTTCCAGTGTTGTATCAACTTCTGCTGGTGTGAGAATTTCTTGACGTAAATTGTTCATCAACACGTCGAGCTGATGTGTGATCACGGACGCTTCATGAAGCTGCTCCAACACATCTGTCGGAATGTTGCCCGCATACTTGTAGCGCAGTTCGTGTTCATTTGTCGCCCAGAAGTTCATGCCCAATGTACGAATTTGGATCTCACAAAATAGTGTTTTCTTTTCGCTGCCATGGTAAACCGTATAAGAAACGATCATGTGAATACTTCTGTAACCGGAATCCTTTGGAGCTGCGATGTAGTCTTTGACATCGTGAATGATGATATCCTCCCGCTCCTGCAACAACTGCTGTACCTCGCGTACATCGTCTACATAGCGGCATACGACTCGAAGGCCCGCGATATCCTGGACTTCCTTGGCGACGTCATTCTGCCAATGATCTCCCAAAAAGTCGATTCCTTTTTCGTTCGCCTTCTTTACTAAACTGTCGACTTTTTTTACTCGTCCGACAACAAATTCAATAGGAGAATAACGGCCGCTTTTGAGAAAGCCGTATTTAATTCCTTTTAATTTTAACTTTAGCTCTTCGACTGCCTGTTCATACGGCGCCAAGAAATGAACCATGTTGTTGAGCACTTTGCTTGGCACATTTGTGACTCTCATGAAGACACCTCCAATTACTTCCAGAGGAAAGGTGATGCATCAAAAAACGGCTGCGGATTTACATACGTATTACCCACTAACATGCCGTAATGAAGGTGAGGACCTGTAGAAAAACCGGTGCTACCCATTTGTCCAATCACCTGTCCCTGTTTCACTTCTTGCCCTGTCTTGACACCTAGCTTGGACAAGTGAGCATATATGGAAAAAATATTTAACCCGTGATCGATGATGATGGTATTTCCTGTTAAGTATAAAGAGTCGGCCAGAACCACTTTCCCATGGTTGCTCGCTAAAATTGGCGTTCCTGTTTTGTTCGCGATGTCAATCGCCGCGTGTCTGTTGGCCGGTACACCATTTACTACGCGTTGGTAGCCGAATGGAGTCGTTAATTTTCCGACTGCTGGCTGTGTAAACGGCTCCGAGAAATACGGAATCGCTCTCGAGTTAGATCTGGCTGCATTGATCTTTTTTTGATCTGCATTGATTCGTTTTGTATCCTGACGCATGTTGTTGAGCTGTTTACTTACCGTGAGCTTATCTACTTCAAATTTTTTCGGTGCGATTGTCACTGTTACGGAAAGTTTTTTGTCAGCAGATGTAACTTTATAGGTCCCTGCTTTCGTGTTAAAAGGAATCGGGATAAACCGGGCATACTCATCCTGTGTCTTTTGCAATCGATAGTTCTGTGAGAATACCGTTACCGTTTGTGGCTCTTTACTGCGTACAAAAATAACGTCCCCAGGATATGTTTTGGCTGGCGTTACGCTGATTGCTGGCTGTTGTTTCGTTGTTTGGGCGTAGACCCCTTCTACTGTCTGGCTGAATATGCTTGTCCCAGAGACGAGCGTCAATGCTGTGACCAACATAAGACTAACCATTGATTTGAACATAGACATGCTCCCTCCCATTTTCTAGTATAACAAAACACACTCTGAAAGGAAAAAGAAAAAGAAGGCTAATGAGCTAGCCTTCTCCAATCATTCCAAATGTAATCTTACTGTTTCTTCGAATAATCCGACATCATTTCCATGATGGATTGCACGCCTGTCAGCATTTCACTGGCACGTTTGGTTTTTTGCGAGATGCCTTCAAAGTCAAGTAGCCCTTTTTTTCGGTCGTTCCATCTTTTAAACAATTCTTCCGCCATACCGGGGTTGCTTTTGACCGCTCTAATCCGCATGGAATCCTCGAGAACCCACGCTTCAAATTCGGGATGCTGTTTTAAAAGCTGCTTCACTTCTTTTTTCTTCATAGCCGGACGTCGCTCCTTTCCACTGGACAAACGAGGATAGTTAACTGTTCGTTACACCATATGACTAGTCCGCGATTGTGCTTGTGTGTTTGCACCACACAGGAAAGAAAAGGGCTTTTCATAGGTAAACATAGAAAGGCCCCTCAAAAGGGACCTCTCTTCATCCAGCTATTTACTTGTCAGTACGTTAAACTTGACGACCTGCCAATTGTTGCTCAGCGAAGCTCACCAGACGCTTGGTAATTTCGCCACCAACAGAACCGTTTTGGCGAGAAGTAGTGTCTGGTCCGAGATTTACACCAAATTCAGATGCAATCTCATACTTCAGTTGGTCCAAAGCTTGGTTCGCTTGAGGAACTACCAGATTGTTGGTTCCACCTTGGTTGTTAGCCATGATTGATTCCTCCCGACGCGTTTTTTCTCCCGGGACGGGTTTGAACCGCCAGCGTTTTGCTTCTCGCCTTGAGACCGGAAGTTGATATTCAAGAGGTGGTTGTTGACCTCTTGTGGTACTATCATCCCACCGTAACAAAAGTACATGCACACTTTCTCACGTTATTTCAGTTGTAAAATCTGACAAGGTTGTCCCGCTCCTTTATGCTATAATGGTGCGTATAGTTTGGTAGTGAGAGGGGCAAAGTTTTGTGAGTGATTCAGGAAAAGTACTGCTCATCGATGGTATGAGCTTTTTGTTTCGCGCCTTTTATGGTTCTGCTTGGGGTGGAGCCTATCGCCAGACTTCAACAGGTGTGTACACAAATGCGGTTTATGGATTTACCAAAATGATGCTCGATTACGCAGAATTGACACGCCCTACTCATCTCGTGGTGGGCTGGGATGTCGCTTCTCGTGAGTCTTTGGTGCGCAGCCAATGGTATGACGGCTATAAATCAAATCGTCAAGCTGCACCGGAAGAGCTCATTCCACAATTCGATTTGGTGAAAGAAATAACAGATGCGTTCTCGGTTCCGAACTTGGGTTGCCCTGGCTATGAAGGCGATGATGTATTGGGTACGCTCTCTACACGTCTTTCCGAAGAAGGACACGAGGTCATCATTGCGACAGGTGATTACGATAGCTTGCAGCTCATATCTGAGCGAGTTAGTGTTAAAATCCTGAAAAATGGTGGCAAACACGAGCATTATAATCCAGCGAGCCTTTTGGCATTGCGTGGAATTTCACCTGAACAGGTCGTTGACGTCAAAGCTTTAATGGGAGATGCATCTGACTGTATTCCAGGTTGTCCAGGAATTGGTGAGAAAACAGCGACAAAGCTGATTACTGAGCATGGTGATCTGGACAACCTATATGTAAATCTGGCAAGCTGTACGCCTAAAATGCGCAGCAAGCTGGAAGAGAATCGCGATCAGGTGTACTTGAGCAGAAAGCTGGCTACGATTATTCGGGATGTTCCGGTGGAGTATACGTTGGAGGATGCCGTGTGGGAATACGATCGTCAAGCCGTTCAGAGCAAATTCGATGAGCTTGAATTCGGACGTACAATGGCAGCGAGAGTCGGCTAATTGAAGTTATAATCATCGGCTGAGAAAGAAGCGGTCTATCCACTTTTTTTCAGCCGATTTCTTTATGCACTGCATAATCGCTCCGTCAGGGAAACCCAGACGATTCGGCGATCCGTTCGGTCTCGGAATCTTCGCACCAAATTTTCCTCCTCCAGCCTGCTAATTAAGCCTGACGTTGTGCTGTTTGACAAATTAACAGCCTTGCTGATTTCCCCCATTGTTTTTGGCCCGTTTCCTAGAAATTCAAGAATCAATACTTGTTGCCAATTGAGTTCATTTGTCTCTAGCTCTTTTTGTGCCATATTTGAAAACAAGACACTGGCTCCCCGTATAAGCTTGGCCAGCTTGATCAATTCCTTCATCGTGTCCTCCTTTTACCATTTACCTTTTGCTAGCTTATGCTCAGAATAGACGAAACTATTAAAGAAAAAAGTGGGTAAGAGTTAAACTTTTTCTTAAACTACATTAAAAAAATCCCGTCCCACAAGAGGAGACGAGATTTGGAAGTGATGTCGAATCACTTATTTAGCTGCTTGAAAAACATCCAGGAGCAGTCCTGTGTTCTCCTCCCCATCCGCTTCCCAGCTCGTCGCAAATTTGACACGGTGAGAAACGCCCAGCAAATCATACGCTTGTACGAGATGCTGCCTCGCAGAACCCACAATCAAGCTGTGCAAGCGAACTTGTTTATGCTGACCCAAAGAGATGAGTTTTTCTTGGACATAAGGAGAAATGCCCCCGATTCCATCTGTTACCATGACAAAATCTGCTCCACGCCACGCTTGTTCCTTTTCAACCAGCTCGATGGCTCGCTTCATCGGGGCGTCGAAGTGAGTCCCACCGCCGAACGCCATTTGCGCCAAGCCATAAAAGGCAGGCCAATCTGGCTTTTTGTGATAAAGCGGTTGCTCTCTGATCTCGCCTTTTGCCCCGAACAAGAGGAGGATAAAATCACGCTTTTCCAGCATCGAGAGGGCGGCAAACGTCATGAGGAAAATTTGCGCAAGTCGCAGCTTACTTCCGCGCATCGAGTGGGATGTGTCCAGCATGCAGATTACCGGACCTTTTGGCGGTTCTTCCGCCCATCCCGAAGTATCGTAAGTCATGAGCTTTTGCTCCAGCCATTTGAGCATGAAGTAGTTCTCAAAGTCCGGATCAGCAAGAAGCACAGCTTCACCAGGCAGCATGTGGGCAATATCGCCCGATTGGCGCAAATCATAGTATTCCTCCGGAAAATGTCTGGAGCGAATTTCTTTGCGCTTCACACGAAAGCGATGGACTTGCCTGCCTACCTCGTTCAGAAAAGCAACCAGGTCAGGATGGCGCTTCAATTTCTCAATCCATTTCAAATACTGCTCAAAGCTTTGCCTGCGCAGCTTGCCTAACTCATGCCCCCAGCTTCGGTTGGCAAAACGCTGACTGACCGTAAATACCTCTTCAACAAAAAGCGTATCAAGTTCTTCAGTAGATAGCGTCGCCTTTAACGATTGCTCCAGCCATTGTCCGAGCTCTTTTTCAAAAGCGGCGATCGCTT
>NZ_JABSUZ010000063.1:0-18331 GCF_013284345.1 Brevibacillus sp. MS2.2 | reverse complement strand
TGTAATCTTATGAAAATGGCCCGTTGGTGAAGCGGTTTAACACAGCAGCCTTTCACGCTGTCATACAGGGGTTCGAATCCCCTACGGGTCACCTAGAAAATCCCTACATTTTGTAGGTGATTTGGAGGCTTAGCTCAGCTGGGAGAGCATCTGCCTTACAAGCAGAGGGTCGGCGGTTCGATCCCGTCAGCCTCCACCACTTATATTAATGGACAAGGAAGGTCAGCTAAAAACACCACGTCCTGTGGCAACACTGACACTCAGTCGTCCTGACTATCGCGGGATGGAGCAGCTCGGTAGCTCGTCGGGCTCATAACCCGAAGGTCGCAGGTTCAAATCCTGCTCCCGCAACCAACTTTCTACTTGTACTTTGTTGAGTGATCAGCGTGATCAAGTAGGTCGGAGTGCCCATTGGGTGCAACCAAATATGGAGCTGTGGTGAAGTTGGAGTTCACGCCGGTCTGTCACACCGGAGGTCGCGGGTTCGAGTCCCGTCAGCTCCGCCATCTTTCTTAACAAGATGGCATAGTTCACAAGCATGAAAAAGGTTTAACACAATAAAAAAACCTTGATTTTTCATGAAAGATATGCCATAATGAAAGATATGCCGGTATAGCTCAATTGGTAGAGCACCTGACTTGTAATCAGGGGGTTGTGGGTTCAAGTCCTATTGCCGGCACCATGAAATTGGGGAGATAGTGAAGTGGCTAAACACGGCAGACTGTAAATCTGCTCCCTCCGGGTTCGGCGGTTCGAATCCGTCTCTCCCCACCATTTTTCATGAGCCATTAGCTCAGTTGGTAGAGCATCTGACTTTTAATCAGAGGGTCGAAGGTTCGAGTCCTTCATGGCTCACCAGTTTTTATAAACCCGAAAAGTGAAAGTCGGCTTATTAACAGCTCTGGCTACTTGGATGGGAAATGCGGTCGTGGCGGAATTGGCAGACGCGCTAGATTCAGGTTCTAGTGGTGGCAACACCGTGGAGGTTCAAGTCCTCTCGACCGCACCAATCAATTTCTTCTTACAATGCGGACGTAGCTCAATTGGTAGAGCGTCGCCTTGCCAAGGCGAAGGTCGAGGGTTCGAGACCCTTCGTCCGCTCCATAACATGTGCCCTTAGCTCAGCTGGATAGAGCGTTTGACTACGAATCAAAAGGTCGGGAGTTCGAATCTCTCAGGGCACGCTTCTTTACTACAAAAGTGAAGAAGAAATAATGTCGGGAAGTAGCTCAGCTTGGTAGAGTACTTGGCTTGGGACCAAGGGGTCGCAGGTTCGAATCCTGTCTTCCCGACCATGATTTGCCCACGTTTTACAGGTTTGCCGGGGTGGCGGAATGGGCAGACGCAACAGACTTAAAATCTGTCGGGAGTTTCTCCCGTACCGGTTCAAGTCCGGTCCTCGGCACCAGCATTTATTTTCATGCGGGTGTAGTTCAATGGTAGAACTCCAGCCTTCCAAGCTGGTCGCGTGGGTTCGATTCCCATCACCCGCTCCATACATAAAGCAGAGAGCCAATAGGTTCTCTGTTTTTTTGTGTCTAGGAAAGCAGGCCTATTTTTACTTGAGGAAAAAGTATGAAGGCTTATCCCATACTTGAGCAGATAAGCCTTTGTTCAATACAGGTATAATTTTTTGTCGAAAGCTGTCTGACGTTTTCTATGGTAGAAACATATGTTTTCGTGTACAGTAAAACTAAGGTCGCTTACCGATGAAATAATTGGTAACGGATCTCTTGCCTTGCCTCCTGCCTTGTCAGGGGGCTTTTTTGCGTGATACAAAAGAGAGCGACCCTAGAGCGCTTCCATTCGAGGACCAACTTCCTGGACATTCGCAATAGGCAGAGAAACGATAAAGCGTGTGCGTTTTTCATTGGAATCACAATGGATCGTGCCTTGATGTTTTTCAATAATATTTTTGCAGATGGACAAGCCAATACCTGTCCCATTTTGTTTAGTCGTAAAGAATGGTTGGAAAAGATTTTCCACGATTTCGGTTGGAATCCTTTCGCCGTTGTTTTCCACACTCAAATAGAGCCATCCATCTGAAGAAGTGGAAATGACATGAATATACTTGTCTGTACGATTTTGTACGGCGTCAATGGCATTGTTTAATAGATTGACGACAACTTGCTTCAAGCCTTCTTCATAGCATGCGAGTGAGCAGGGGTGGATTTGTTTTTCAAAACGTATGTTTTCTCCCACGAGGCGCGGCGTAATCAGCATCTCTACTTCTTCAAGCAGTTCTTCTACTTGAACGATTTTAAAAATTTCGTCGAGAATTGGTTTTTTGGAAAAGCTGAGGAATCCGGTCAGTTGCCGATGTAAATTCTCAAATTCATGCATGACGACTTGGATATACGTCTGAAGCTGGGCCTGTTCCTGTGTAGACTCGCCGATCAGCTTCAGGAACCCTTCAATGGCGCACAACGGATTGCGCAGCTCATGAGCCATATTGGCGGCTATTTTACCGAGCATGGTCAATTTGTCGTTATGCAAATAGGAGATCGTTTCTTCCTTCTGGACCAGTTCTTTATTAATCATTTGTTCAAAATGATAAACAGCCCAGAAGACACTTTCATCCATGGCCTTGCCCAGTTGGCTTTCCAAATAATGCATTTCTTGTGAGGAGAGGGACCATCTTTGCAATTCCGGTTGGAGAACCCGCCAGAATACATTCCGGTACAATTGATACGTGCGCAAAATGGAGGAGAAGGGGAATTCCTGAGAACGAAGCCACTCTCCCATATCTAATGCCCAAGTCTGCATGTCATGATCTACATCCTCAACCAGATAGCGAGCCAAGAGCACTGTTCGTTTTTCTGCAAAATCGCGAGGAATGGTTACGGGAATTTCCATGCTGCGAACAATTTCTTGCAGCCATATTGTGGTGATACTTGGTGTTAAGTCTAAAATCTTCCTTGAAATCTCATAAAGGTTTAGCGTCACAGTCTCCACCATCTCTTATCCACCCCATTAAAATCGTAAGGGAAAATGCCTAATTTAGACAAGGTATAATTAGCCTGATTTCGCAATAAAATGTATTTTTTTCGGAAGTTTTTATCTACAAAATCCGCTGAAAACCGCCTTTTTTCGGAAAAATATTCAATCATGAGTCCGATTCCAGTCGCATAAAGTAGAATGGACGAACTTTATTGGACCAGGGAGGCAGGGATGGGCGAGTATTTTTGGCTGGGTCTTGTACACATCTTTATGATCGATCTGGTATTAAGCAGCGACAATGCTGTGGTCATAGGTATGGCCTGCCGCGGACTCCCAAGAAATGAGAGAAAACGGGCGATTTTATATGGGACATTGGGTGCAATCCTCTTGCGAATTGTGCTAACGGGAATGACTACCTGGATGTTGGATATTCCTCTCGTGAAGGCAATCGGGGGATTATTATTGCTATGGATAGCGTGTAAGCTGATGCTGGGTGAGAATGAAGAGCTCGCAGACGTATCGCATAATCAGACAATTGGTCAGGCAGTCAGGACCATCATAGTAGCAGATTTTGTCATGAGTTTGGACAATGTTTTGGCAGTTGGTGGAGCAGCACATGGCGATTTATGGTTAGTTTTGCTGGGATTAGCAATGAGCATTCCATTATTAATGTGGGGAAGTGTGTGGATCGCCCGCGTGATGAATCGTTTTCCCAGTATGGTCATTATAGGTGGCGGAATTCTTACCTTTACAGCAGTTGATATGTGCCTTCAGGATCCGTATGTCTGGAAGTGGGTGAATCCATTGCTTCTCAATCATATGTGGTTGCCTGTATTGGCTGCCGTAGTAGTTATGTTTTGGGGGCGGATGAAAAGGACGTGAAAAGGTGATGAGGATTGTACATTGTTGGGCATACTACAACAAAGGTCATGATCGTTTTTGCGGAATGGAAGTGGTCACTTCCAGCTGAATGAAAACATAGCAGGAAAGGAACTATTTCGAAATGAATACAAGCCTCTTGATGCTATGGGGATACTGGGATGAAATCTACCAGCGTTGCACCAGACTTACCTATATTGAGAAAGGGAACAATATATTTCGCGTTGTTGTTTTACGCTATCGGGGAGAGCCACTCGTTACTACCGATAACTGCATCATTCATGACGGGGATTTGATCTTAAAGCTACATATACACAATTATTACTTTGCGACACTGTGCAAAGGAATGAAGGATGAACTGCGCGTGGCACTTCTTTTGCGAAGACATATCCTCCAATCACTGCCGAAGCTAGCCACGTTCCTGAATTCCATGGAAAATAAAGACCAAATAAAAGGGATAGTGGGAACGACCATGCTACATAAAGGGGTAACACCCCTGGGCTTTTCCATTTCTGATGTGCCCATGACTTGGTTTTTTCGATACAAGCGATGGTACTTGCGTCTCATGCTTAGAATCGTGCATCCCAATGGAAAGCGACGATTGCAATCATGGAATCATGAAATGCCCTTAAAGCGTGTTTATATGTCCAAGGAATTTTTACTTAATCAATATGCTGAGGGCAAGCAGCCTCTAGGAGAGTCCTACTAATGGCAAAGCGGTTTCTGTTAGTGACAGAGGAATGGGCAGGGAGTGGTCATCGGATGGCTGCTGAAGCTCTGCAAGAAGTTTTACTGGAAATGGAGGGTGCACGATCGGCGCGAGTGGTGGGAGGACTGAAAACCGCCAGTCCAGGCTTACGTGTGCTCTCTCATTTTTTTTATCGCAATATACTGCGCTACGGTCAACCCGTGTGGCAACGCATCTATGAACAAGAAGAAATGCTGGGCAGTGCATTGACCAAAGTACTGGGATGGTGGCTATCCGATCGATTAACCAATCAACTGTTGCAAGAAGAGAAGCCAGATGTCGTCATCGCCACGCATGCATACTGCTTGTCCGCATTGGCAGAAGCGAAGAGAAGGGTGTCCAAGCCTTTCCGGCTCGTTTGTGTACCTACGGACTTTCATATCAATCGGTTTTGGGTTCATCCAGAAATTGATGCGTACATGGTGGCACACGAGCAAATTGCGCAAATGCTAATCGAACGCTATGAAATTGCCCCTGAGAAAATTCACGTTTATGGCATTCCAGTTCGGCCTGCTTTTACTACAGCGCTGCATACCGACAAAGCGGCTTTGAAAAAACAGCTTGGACTCGTGCCGGATCAATTCACCGTGCTGATTGGTGGGGGAGAAGGCGGTTATGGTGGAATGGAGCAGGTCGTACGAGAGTTGCTGTTGGAAGAGCAACCATTGCAGATCGTAGTCGTCACAGGGAAGAATACAAGCCTGTACAGACGTCTGGCGGGCTTAATAGGTACGGAGAGCACTGAGCATCGTTTTCTATTGAAAGGATTTGAGCCGCAAATGTGGCAGTGGATTGGAGCAGCTGACGTCTATATAACGAAGCCAGGTGGCATTTCATGCGCGGAGTCACTCGCTCTTAAGACACCGCTCATTTTATTCCACCCATTGCCTGGACAAGAAAAGCATAATTGCTCCTTTTTACTCGAGCAACAAGCGGCGATCTTGGCTGAAACGCCAGTAGAAATCAAAGAAATCATCAGGTCATGGCGTCAGCCTGAAAAAAAGGATGCTTTTGTAAGAGGTTTGGACAAGCTGGGGCGACCAGAAGCAGCTCATCGAATAGCCCATGCTCTGCTCCAATTAACAGACTAAAATTGGAAGAAAAAAAGAACGAATGAACAAGCAAAACTTCACACATATTAAACTTACAAACGACGAGGAGGTGATACAAATGGCGAATAACAACAGATCCAGTAACAATCTGGTGGTTCCTCAAGCAAACCAAGCTCTGGACCAACTGAAATACGAAATCGCATCCGAATTCGGTGTTCAGCTTGGACCAGACACCACTTCCCGTCAAAACGGTTCAGTTGGAGGAGAGATTACAAAACGTCTTGTCTCCTTTGCTGAGCAACAACTGGCTGGACGTGGCTAATCTCATAAGCTGGATGAAGGGAGGCACCTATGGTGTCTCTCTTTTTGTTTTTCTAATAAAAGGTAATTATTTACAAATGAAAATGGAGAAGATCACTGCATAAATAATGGGTGGACGCGGATTCTATATGTGTTAGGAGGTGAGTGGATATGACAGTAGGAGCACAAGTAAAACAAACGCTTGCCAGCTTGAAAGGTGCACAAGCAGATTTTGAAACGTTTGCTCTTAGCACGCAAAACAAGAAAGCAAAGCAATTGTATTCGCAAGCAGCAGAGCAAACGCAATCCATCGTAGACAACCTCCAGCAGCGTGTAACGGAGCTGGAAAAGGAAGAACCACAGTTTAAGGGATTCTAGTGGAAGTATAGGGAAAGGGAGAGGGGCTTCCTCTCTCTTGGTTTTACTATCTATAAAAATCACCTCAGGTGATGGAGGTGGCTTATGCCTGATTGGTTATCCATCCTTTTGCGCTCAATAGGCGCTGTTGCTTACTTATTTCTATTGACAAAGATCATTGGGAAAAGGCAAATTAAGCAACTTACATACATTGAATATATCGTCGGCATCAGCATCGGTTCAATTGCGGCTTTTATGGCAACCGAAATGGATGGGCCGGTCTACCATAGTTTGATCGCCATGGGGATTTTTGCGCTTTTCCCTTATTTAATGGAGTGGCTTTCACTCAAGAGCAAGGTTCTCCGCGACTTATTTGAAGGGAAAACAACGGTTCTTATCAAGGAAGGCAAGATTTTGGAAGACAATCTGAAAAAGGAACGCTTGACCGCGGAAGACTTGATGGAGCAATTACGAATCAAAAACGTGTTCCGAGTAGCCGATGTAGAGTTTGCATTAATGGAAACAAGCGGGGAAGTCAGTGTCCTTTTAAAATCAGAGAGTCAGCCAGTAACCCCCAAACACCTTGAATTGACAGTTGCTCCTTCGGAAGAGAATCAAGTGGTCATTATGGATGGGGTGATCATGGATGAGCCCCTGGCAACAGCAGGTCTGAATCGCAGATGGGTGCGCACGGAGCTGCAAAAAGCGGGAGTGGCTTTGGAAAATGTTTTCCTCGGCCAAGTAGACAAAGGTGGAGAGCTCTATCTCGACCTGTATGACGATAAACTGATGGTTCCTGGTGCCCAAGCGATGAAGCTGGCTTTTGCTACATTGAAAAAATGTCAGGCGGATCTGGAGCTGTATGCACTCAGTACAAAGAATGAACAAATGAAGCGTACCTACCAAACCGATTCGGAACAGCTACAACAGATTATCGATCAAGTAAAACCATTCATGATACGGTAAAAAGGAGTGAGCGGCATGGCAGATCAAAAAAAGAAGAAGCTGACCCCCGTCCAGCAAGAATATCAGCAATTGGCAAAGACATACGAGCCACCGCGACCGCTTTTGCGCAATTTTACCCGGGCATTTTTAGTGGGTGGCGGCATTTGTATGATCGGACAAGGGATACAAGAAATGTTCATTCATTACTTCGATTTTACGGAGAAAACCGCTGGGAATCCTACAGCAGCTGTCTTGATCATTCTTTCGGCTCTATTGACCGGTTTAGGACTATATGACCGGATTGCCCAATGGGCTGGGGCAGGAACGAGTGTGCCGGTTACGGGCTTTGCCAACTCGATTGCTTCTGCAGCCATTGAGCACCGCAGCGAAGGATTTGTACTGGGGGTCGGTGGTAACATGTTCAAGCTCGCGGGGTCAGTGATTGTGTTTGGAGTGGCGGCGGCCTTCGTCGTTGGCTTGATCAAAACATTGTTTACGATGGGAGGCTGACGGATGCGCCAAGGTCATCAGTCTTGGGTCTTTCCTTTAAAACCTGTCATTCTCGGGCACGCTGCGATTGGTGGGCCTTTTGAGGCTAAGGGACCGTTAGCCGACGACTTTGATATCTTGCACGGTGACTTGATGATTGGACAAGACAGTTGGGAAAAGGCGGAGAAAGTCCTGCTAGAAGAAGCGTGCTCGAAAGCGGTGGAGAAAGCGGGGCTTACGAAAGAACAAATAAACTTTATGCTTGCCGGGGATTTAATGAACCAGATCATATCTGCCAGCTTTTCGGCCCGGACGCTTTCGATTCCGTTTCTGGGGATTTTCGGAGCGTGCTCAACAGCGATGGAGGGCTTGGCTTTGGCTGCTCTCATGGTGAATAGTCAAGCTGCTGAATACGTCTTGGCTGCTACCTCCAGTCACAATGGGGCTGCGGAAAAGCAATATCGTTATCCAACGGAGTACGGTTCACAGAAGCCCCCAACGGCACAATGGACCGTGACGGGAGCAGGGGCTGCTGTTGTAGCCAGTCAGGGTAAGGGATTACGGATTACGGGAGCCACCATCGGGCATGTAGTCGATATGGGATTGACAGATCCATTCAATATGGGAGCAGCGATGGCGCCAGCCGCGTTATCCACGATTGAGTCGCATTTCCGTGACTTTCAGCTCCCTCACGATCATTACGATTTGATTGTAACAGGGGATTTAGGACGAACGGGCCATGCCATTTTATCTGATCTGTTGCCCAAGCATCACATGCGCATTCCACTAGAGCGCTATGTCGATTGCGGGAAGCTCATTTATGGAGAAAATCCAAATGTGTGGTCAGGTGGTAGCGGATGTGGCTGTATTGCTACAGTGACGTACGGGCACCTACTTCGGCGGATGAAGCAAGGAGAATGGAAGCGGATCTTGCTGGTTGCCACGGGAGCCCTCTTATCCCCGTTGACCTTCCAGCAGGGAGAAAGCATTCCTTGCATCGCCCATGCCGTGGCTGTTGAGTCGGAGCAACTTGGAGAGTGATACCATGATGTTTTTGTGGGCGTTTCTCGTAGGAGGAACGATTTGCTTAATCGGTCAATTTCTCATGGATGTCGTCAAGCTCACACCTGCCCATACGATGTCTTCTCTTGTTGTCAGTGGAGCAGTGCTAGACGGACTTGGTCTGTACGAGCCACTGGTTAATTTTGCCGGAGCAGGAGCGACAGTACCCATCACGAGCTTTGGAAATGCACTGGTGCACGGGGCAATGGCGGAGGCCGAGAAGCATGGAGTTATTGGCATTATTACCGGCATTTTTGAAGTGACGAGTGCGGGGATTTCGGCTGCTATCGTTTTCGGATTTATCACGGCAGTCTTGTTTCGACCAAAAGGATAATAGCAGGTACATGTTGCCATTTGTTCCAAAATACTTGAATTGAACCTACTTTCGCCAACTTGTAGAATGAGTTGGGTAAAGGAGGGAACAATTTATGTGGTGGAGCAAGAAAGCAGTAACAACCTTGCTTGCTGCCTTTATGGCTGTAGCGTTTATTATCCCGGCCGACTCCCTGGCAGCCACACAGATTCAACGAGGTAGTGTGAACGGGGATGTATGGGATTTGCAGTATCGTTTGCAGATGCTGGGCTATTACAATGGCAATTTGGATGGCATTTACGGTGCGAATACAACAAAGGCCGTCAGACAGTTTCAAAAAGCATACGGATTACAGATTGACGGTATCACTGGTCCAAATACATGGCGCGTTCTAAAGAAAGTGTCGGTAAATAAAGCGGAAATGCAGATGCTGGCACAGTTGGTTTATTCCGAAGCACGTGGAGAACCTTATGAGGGCCAAGTGGCTGTGGCTGCCGTCGCGTTGAACCGTGTCCAGTCCAAAAACTTTCCCAATACACTTGCCGGTGTCATCTTTGAGCCATTAGCGTTTACCGCAGTAGTTGATGGACAATTCTGGATGACTCCTAACAAGACTGCTTACCAGGCAGCTTGGGATGCTGTACGAGGATGGGACCCAACAAACAATTCTCTTTACTACTTTAACCCTGTTACGGCGACCTCCGATTGGATTTGGTCTCGTACACAAGTGAAGAAGATCGGCAAACACATTTTTGCCATATAACCATTGTTCATGCAGCCCTTGAAACAGTCTTCGTCATGATGCTGTTCGAGGGCTTTCCTTTTGACTGGAAACTATTGTTCATTGTTTTTGCAAAATAGTTCGATAAAATGATACGAAAGGATTCGCATATTTCCCCATGGAGGTTGATGATGAAGAAACGGATGATCCTTGCCTCGCTGGCAGCCTTTTTACTCATAGGTACACCAGTTGTCGAGGCAGAAACAACTCACATGAATGAAACACCTTATGTAGACATTAGCGGCCATTGGGCAGAACAAGAAATCAATCAACTATACATAGCCGACGTAATTGGACAAAACGAATATTTTCGACCTGATGACAACGTAACATTGGGCGAACTGCTCACGATGTTTGTGAATGCCAAAGGAATTGAACCTCTTGGCAACAAACAATCATCCTTTGCGGACGTACCGGCAAACAGTTGGCTGTCGTCCTACGCAGAGACGGCCTATCGACTGGGAATTGTCCATGGGCAGAAGCAAGGAAATCACCTATACTTACATCCGGATGCCCCAGTAAAAAGAGCAGAGCTTGCCTCTATTCTGGTAAGAACGATGGGGGACAGCGGAGTAGTCAATAACTTGAAGTGGTCTACGACGATCCAGACATTGAACCAATACCCGGATGGGAACAACGTGAAAGAGAAAGAGCAGCGCCCACTCGTTTACGCCATGCAAAACGGGTTAATGAGTGCTTATGAGGACGGTACATTAAAGCCAGACAAGTACATGACGAGGGCCGAAGCTGCCACATACGCGGCTCTTCACTTGCTTCCGGATAAGCCGAGAATGACAAAAGCCCTCGCGAACGGGACACCTTTTCGCCAGGAATTAACGGTACAGACGACTGCTTACAGCTACACGAACGACAAGATTCTGTCGTATCTGGAGTATCCACTACGCGAAGGTGTTGTAGCGGTTGATCCAAATGTCATCCCGCTTGGTACGCACTTGTACATCGATGGCTACGGCTATGCAGTGGCAGCTGATATCGGTGGTGCGGTAAAGCAACGCCATGTTGATCTGTATCTTCCGACGTTGAACGAAGCTGAAAATCACGGCTTGCAAAAAGGCGTTAAAGTATACGTGCTAGATTAATAAAAATGCTGAACATATTTCCTGCTCTTTCCACTCATACTAACGTGGAAGGGGTGGGATTTTTTCATGGTATGGGTGTTGCTAGGATTGCTTGGTTTATTTGTCTTACTAGTAATCACGCCAATACAGTTGACGTGTTTATACAGTCGCGAGGGTGATAATGATCAATTGGAGATTACGATTGCAGCTTGGGGTATCATTCGCAGGAAATACGAAATTCCCATTCTCCTCTTGAAAATGACAGAAGCTGGGCCAGAGCTTGTTG
Organism: Brevibacillus sp. MS2.2; assembly: GCF_013284345.1. Lineage (NCBI taxonomy): Bacteria > Bacillati > Bacillota > Bacilli > Caryophanales > Paenibacillaceae > Brevibacillus > Brevibacillus sp. MS2.2. The sequence continues at coordinate 7,100 of NZ_JABSUZ010000063.1, read as the reverse complement.
CAAAGCTGGAAACGATCCAGCATGGAAGCAAGCTTCGGGAAAAGGTCAAAGATTTTACGCGGAGACAAGTGAAATTATGGTATCGCAATTATCGTGACGTGTTAGAAAGAGTACGTGACTTGCTGCCTTTGCTAAAAGACCTGTTCAAACAAACTCGCTGTTCGAAATTAGAATGGCATACGTTGTTGGGCACAGGTCAGGCAGCGGAAACAGGAGCACTGACAGGACTAATCTGGGGAGTGAAAAGCCTGATTGTCGGGATTCTCTCCCACTCCATCTCTTTACAGACGATGCCTGCCATGAGTGTACAGCCTGTCTGGAACCAAGCACTTCTACATACGAAAGTTCAAGCGGTGTTGCATTTTAAATTGGGTCAGTTCGTTTTCTACGCGCTAAAAGTCTTTCTGCAGATTCGAAAAAGTAAACAGCGAAAATGGCAAGCTGCGCCTACGCGTGCCTAATCACAAATGTAAGAGCATGCATATTTATTCCCTTGTGCAGGGTACATGCTTCGGATTTGTTGGGGGAATGATAAAACATGACACAGATAGGAAGGAGGAGCGACAAATATGGCAGACCACCCGATTCAAGGCCTCATGAGAACAGCGATGGAAAATCTTAAGCAAATGGTGGACGTGAATACAATCATTGGTGATCCTGTTGAGACACCTGACGGTAGTGTCATTCTTCCGATCTCCAAGGTAGGATTTGGTTTCGCGGCCGGGGGTAGTGAGTTCCAATACGATCAGCATCATAATGGGCACCAACACCATCAGCAACATGAACATACGGGTCACCCGTTTGGCGGGGGTAGTGGGGGCGGTGTCTCCATCACGCCTGTAGCTTTTTTGGTCGTAGGCAAACAAGGAATTCGTTCGATCCCGCTTGAAAATACGACCCATCTCTACGACCGGATTTTGGATTCTGTTCCACAAATCGTGGATAAAGTTCAGGGGATGTTTACCAAATCCGATGAACCTACTGTTTATTCCAATACGATAATTGCCAGAGCAGAAGAACAAGATTTGGAAGACCTTATGGATAGAAAGTAAAAAGGAAGACAAGCACAAAACAGGTATGCTCCATAAAAGGGGCATACCTGTTTTTCGGTAGTAAGCGTATGGCATTACCAGAGTTCGTTTACATACAAGCCTGTTTTCGCAACATGCTGATAATGAAGGCTCGAGCTGGAGGAGGCGATATAAGGATGAAGGGCCATCGCTTCCTCGTAGTAACGTGAAAAGGAGCCAAGGGGCTTGCTTTGCAATCCCAATGTACCTGCTCTGAATGCTTGGGCTACACGCTCCATTGTATTTGTATAGTCCACATAGCTGGTCTGTACGGCCTCCAACCATTTCTCATCGTCCATTTCCAGTTGTCCATCTGGTAACAGCTTGATACCAAATGTTTGGAGTTTTTCCTCTGCGTCTTTTGCCACTTGAGCGAATGCATCCAGCTTTTGCGTCGTCAGGGTATCTGCTTTTTCCGCAAGAAATAGCTGCAGGCGATTGTATTTATTTACTAATGACTGTGTTCGCTCATGTAATCCCTCAATGTCAGGTCCAGCCTCGCTGTCTTTCCCGGCGGCAATGAATTCCCGAGCACTCTTCTCCAAATCTGAGGAAAACCGGTACAGACGCGATAAGGAATCGGAAAGCTCCGTTGTCCATTGCTGCTGACGAGTATAGTACGGCTGCAAATTAAAACTGAGAATCGGATTGACTGGGGTGCTTAGTTTTGCCTGAAGCATATGGGAATGATAGCGGCCTACCCGCTGCGTAAATGGAACATGGCTGACTCGATTCGTTTTCATGTCGGTCACCTCCTCAAATGTAAATGGAATGAATCCCCAGGAACAATTTACTATCTCCTATTATAGACGATGCCTACTCCATTTCAATGAGCAGATCGCCAGTTTGAATAGCTTCGCCTGCTTTCACGTAGACGGCTTTAATTTTTCCATCGAGCGGGGCTTGAATCGTCGTTTCCATTTTCATCGCTTCACTCACCAGAAGATGCTCGCCTTTTCGCACCTTGTCACCCTCTGCTACAAGCACCTTGAGCACTTTTCCTGGCATGGAGGCACCGAGGTGGGCAGGGTTTTGCGCTTCTGCTTTTCGGCGGATCAGTTCAGAGACTTTTGCGGATTGGTCACGGATGAAGATTTCACGTGGCTGTCCGTTTAGTTCAAAATAGATGATGCGTCGGCCATCTGGATGAAGCTCGCCGACTGCGACCAGCTTGATAATCAATGTTTTACCACGCTCGATCGTGATGGCAGTTTCCTCACCCGGTCGCAATCCGTAGAAAAACGTTCCCGTATTCAATACCGACAGATCACCGTATTCCTTCAGGCGTTGTTCAAATTGCAAATAGACTTGCGGATACATGATATACGACAGGACGTCTAAATGACTGGGTTCACGTCCGATTTTGGCTTCCAACTCAGAAGCAACTTGTGCAAAGTCAATGGGCGCGAGCAATTCGCCAGGACGTGCCGTAAAGGCATCGCGACCTTTTAGCACGAGCTCCTGCAACTTCTTCGGGAACCCTCCCGGCGGTTGGCCGAGATACCCTTGGAAAAATTGAATGACGGAATCCGGAAAGTCGAGGCGTGTGCCTTTCTCCCAAATGTTTTCCTCATTCAAATTGTTTTGGACCATGAACAGGGCCATATCACCGACGACCTTGGATGACGGCGTCACTTTTACGATGTCGCCGCACATCTGATTGACGACAGCATACATGTGCTTCACTTCGTCCCAACGACCTTCCAGTCCAACCGCTTTGGCTTGCTGCTCCAGATTGGTGTATTGGCCTCCAGGCATTTCATGAACGTACACCTCGGTGTTACTCGCTTTCATGCCGCTTTCAAAGCCTTGGTAGTACGGACGTACATCCTCCCAGTAATCAGACAGCTTGTTGAACGATTCAAGAGATAAGCCAGTCTCACGCTCCGTATGGGCCAAGCTCGCGATCAACCCGTTCAAGCTTGGCTGGGAAGTGAGTCCAGACATGGAGCTGACGCAAGCATCGACGATATCCACGCCTGCTTCGATCGCTTTCAGAAGCATGGCGCCAGCATTTCCTGATGTATCGTGCGTATGCAGATGGATCGGAATGCTGATTTCTTGTTTTAAAGCAGAGACGAGGGAATAAGCAGCATACGGCTTCAAAAGACCTGCCATATCCTTGATCGCGAGAATATGGGCACCTGCTTTTTCCAATTCCTTAGCCAGATTGACATAGTAGGCCAAGGTGTATTTGGTCTTGTTCGGGTCCAGAATATCTCCGGTGTAGCAAATCGCTGCTTCGGCGACCTTGCCAGATTCACGTACGGCTTCAATCGCTGTTTGCATTCCGGGAAGCCAGTTCAGGCTGTCAAAGATCCGAAAGACATCAATGCCGTTTTCCGCAGAGGCTTTGACAAAGGCATGAATCACATTATCCGGGTAGTTGGTGTAGCCTACGCCATTTGCTCCGCGCAAGAGCATTTGGAACAGAACATTCGGTATGCGTTGGCGAAGGATTTGCAGCCGTTCCCAGGGAGATTCCTGCAAAAAGCGCATCGTCGTGTCAAAAGTGGCACCGCCCCACATCTCCAACGAGAAGAGCCCGGAACCGAGCTTGCCTGTTGCTTCTGCAACGGAGGCGAGATCGTACGTGCGCACACGCGTCGCAAACAAAGACTGGTGGGCATCGCGGAATGTCGTGTCTGTGACAAGCACCTGCTTCTGTGCCTGAATCCAGCGTACCAGACCGTCGGCACCTTCTTTATCCAAAATTTGCTTCGTACCGTCCGGATATGGCTGGGTAAATGGTGTCCGCGGGATGCGAGGCGAGTCGAAGTGCGGCTTTTTCTCCGATTTCTGAAGACCAGGATATCCGTTGACAATCGTGTCTCCGATATAAGATAGTAATTTGGTACCACGGTCCTGACGGCCAGGGAAGATGAACAGCTCTGGTTTGGTGTCAATAAACGATGTATCGTAGTTGCCACTCAAAAAATCAGGATGTGTCACGACATTTTCCAAAAACGGCAGGTTCGTTTTCACGCCACGGATACGGAACTCACGCAATGTGCGCAGCATTTTGCGAGCGGCTTGATCAAAGCTCGCGCCATACGTAGAAATCTTGACCAGAAGCGAGTCATAAAACGGGGTAATGATCGCGCCTGGATAACCATTGCCACCGTCCAGCCTTACACCGAAGCCGCCACCGGAACGCCAGGCGGACAAGCGACCGGCATCTGGCAGGAAGTTGTTTTCAGCGTCTTCTGTCGTGACACGGCACTGGATGGCAAAACCACTCATCTGGATATCACTTTGCGCTCGAATGCCAATCTCCTCATCGGAGAGCGCATGACCCTCGGCTACGCGAATCTGCGACTGAACAATGTCGATTCCAGTGATAAGCTCCGTGATGGTATGCTCTACTTGAATACGTGGATTGACTTCTATAAAGTAAAAACGCTTGTCCGGCGTCAACAAAAACTCGACTGTTCCAGCGTTCGAATAACCGGCTTTTTTCATGAGAGTGAGAGCAGCCTGGCAAATATCTTCACGCAGTTTGTCGTCCAACGATAGGCTCGGTGCTACTTCGACCACTTTTTGATGGCGCCGTTGAACGGAGCAATCGCGCTCATACAGATGGACGATGTTTCCTTGGTTGTCACCGAGAATTTGGACCTCGATGTGTTTGGGCTGCTCCAAGTATCGCTCCAAATACACCTTGGCATTGCCGAAGGAAGAGCGGGCCTCGGAACGTGCACGATCTAACGAATCTTGCAATTCCTCCTGACTGCGGACGATACGCATGCCACGCCCTCCGCCGCCAGATACGCCTTTAATAATGATGGGGTAGCCGTATTCTTTGGCAAAAAGAAGCGCCTCTTGGAGTGTTTCGATTGGCTCCGGAGTGCCTGGAATCACTGGGATTTCCGCTTCAATCGCAAGACGACGTGCTTCTACCTTGTCCCCGAATTTGTCGATCAGCTCAGGGGATGGTCCAATGAAAATGATGCCTTCCTCTTGGCAACGCTTTGCAAAATCAGCATTTTCAGCAAGAAATCCATAGCCTGGGTGAATGGCATCGATATCGTTGCGCTTGGCAATTTCGATGATACTTTCGATATCGAGGTAAGCCTCAATAGGCCCTTTTCCCGCACCGACCAAGTAAGACTCGTCAGCCTTGAAGCGATGGATAGAAACATTGTCCTGCTCGGAGTATACGGCTACCGTACGTATGCCGAGTTCCGTCGCTGCACGAAAGATCCGAATGGCGATCTCACCGCGGTTTGCTACCAGTAGGCGATTGATTTTTCTCTTTTTCATTATTCTCTCCCCCTTACGTCTCGGAAAAAAAGACGCATTAAAATTATATATAGAACAAATATACAAAATTTTCTCGACACAAGACACACTTTTTTCGATCACAGGAGGATAGATGAGCGTGAACAATCAGAACGACAAGCTGCCTGTATTTGTGTATGGCACACTTTTGGCGGGTTTTGGAAATCATAGGAATTACGTAAAACCATATGAGCATGAGGCAACACCTGCGACGATTCAAGGCGAGATCTATCACTTGCCGGCAGGCTATCCGGGATTGCTGAAAGGCGAGCAGAAGGTCGTGGGGGAGATCGTCATGTTTGCCCCTGACGTGTACGAGCAAGCACTAGCTGGACTGGACGAGCTGGAGACGTACTATGGCCAGGGTGATCCGCGCAATGAATACGAACGGATCATCGTGCCAGCGACGATGGAGGGAACAGGTCAGGTCGTGAACGTCTACGTTTATCGTTATTTGGATCAAGACCTGGTCAAGCAAACAGGCGTGCACATTCCGCATGGGAATTGGCGACACTACATGCAGGAGCTGTCTGAATAGCCAGTGCTGGTTTTGCCAAAACTGGTAGGGAAAAGGAGGGAGCCCAGCCATGGAATTACTCCATTGTGAACCTGCCCAAATCTGGCGTTACCTGATACCGCAAAATCAATGGATGTTTCCCGAAGAAGTTCCAGAAGATGAACTGATCTTTCATTATCGCGACTATATTTATTTTGTAAACAATGATGGCTCAGTTTTGTCCATGCCACAGCCTGCTTGCTTCGAAACGCTGGATATGGGGACCTTGCTGGAGTATTTGGCAACATCGGACGACACCATCGATTTTGACGATGAAGGAGAATTCGATTACGGTCATGTCTTAAAGCGTATGGGGTATATCGTGCCAGTCAGAGACAAGCGTGAAAAAGCTACCTATCAAATTGAGATTATCAACACGGCGTTGCCGAAAGCACATGGAACGCGGTACGAAATGAAGCAGGTTACCTTCGCTTTTGCCCTCTATCACGCGCTGATGCGCTGTCATGAGCTGAATGCGAAAACGGATTGGGAATATGAGCATGAAGTGAAGCGAATCGCCGAGGTACAAGCCAAGCAAAGCGGGAAAGTGCAAGTGAATCTGTAATTTCTACTATTGGCATAGTGAAAAAAAGTGAATGATAGGGTATGATAATTGAGGTACATACTGAAAGATTTGGTGAGGAGGAAGAAATCATGACAACTGCTGTTGAGCGTCAAGGCGCATTTGTATTCAAAGGTGGTCCTGTAACACTGCTCGGTCCTGAAATCAAAGTAGGAGATACTGCTCCTAACTTTACTGTAGTAGGTGGCGATCTGTCCCCTGTAACTTTGGAAGATTCCAAAGGCACGGTTCGCATCATCTCCGTAATCCCTTCTATTGACACTGGCGTGTGCGATGCACAAACTCGCCGTTTCAACGAAGAGGCTGCGAAATTGGACGGCGTTACTGTGCTGACTGTTTCCGTTGACCTGCCATTCGCGCAAAACCGCTGGTGCGGTGCTGCTGGCATCGACAAAGTGAAAACAGTATCTGACCACAAAGACCTGAGCTTTGGTACAGCTTACGGCGTAGCGATCAAAGAATTCCGTCTCTTGGCTCGCGCTGTATTCGTAATCGATGCAAACGACAAGGTTGTACACGCTGAGTATGTGGCTGCGGCTGGTGAGCATCCAAACTACGAAGCGGCGATTGCTGCTGCACAAGCTGCGAAGTAAGCAATTTTCATAAGTAA
>NZ_JABSUZ010000062.1:0-19404 GCF_013284345.1 Brevibacillus sp. MS2.2 | reverse complement strand
CTTCCTCTAGAAATAAACGCTGTTGAGGATCCATATAATTCGCTTCGTAACCCGATATGTTAAAGAAAACCGGGTCGAAACGGTCGATCGCATCGACAAAGCTGCCTTTCGAACAGAAACTGTTTTTCCCTGCCTTGTGTGAGCTAAGATCCCAGCGGCTGGCCTCCTCGATCAAATCGGTCCCGTTTGCCAGATTGGACCAAAATTCCTCCAGCGTTTCCGACTTGGCAAACCTGCCGCTCATCCCGATCACGGCAATGGGCTCCTGCTCCCGGCCTAGTTCCCCGCTGTGCGGTGCTCTCGGCAGTTCCGCATTGTCCAACTGCTTGACTAAAGCCGCCGTTTCTTGATATCGATAAGGCTCTGTAACCGTAACGACGATCTTGCCGATGGCCGTCCGATCCTCAATAGACCGGTAAGCATCCGCCACTCGCTCAAACGGGATAACCCGATCAATGACAGGGCTTATCGTTCCTGCTTCGACAAGCGCAAGCATTTCTTCGACATAACCTCGCAGCTCGGCCGGATTCTCGTTAGCAAGCTTTCTTGAATTGATGCTATAAAAGGTCTGATTCCCATCCAGCGCTGATAAATCGATCGTCTTCGCTGTTTTGAGTGCCGTCATCGCCAGCTCGATATAACGGCCTCCCGTCGCCAGACAGTTGATTCCTTTCTGAATGGCGTCCCCGGGAAGCGTATTGATAATGACATCGATTCCTTTACCGCCGGTCAGCCTGTCGATCTCTTCCTCGAAATCGGTCTCCCTGTAATTGATCCTATAGTTCACACCGAGTGATTCCAAAAATTCAAGCTTACCGTTGGACCCGGCTGTAACATATAGTTCCGCACCATAATGACGCGCAAGCTGTACCGCGATAAGTCCTGTTCCGCTTGCCGCGGTATGGATGAGAACTTTCTCGCCTTTCTTGAGATCCGCTTTGCGGAAAGCGTTGATCATCGTCACGGCGGCTGCCGGAATGGTGCAAGCCTGCTCAAACGTGAGGTAATCCGGCTTCTTGAACAACTGGTCTTCCCGGCATGTGATCATGGTGGATTGTCCGCCGAAGGAAGCCCCGAGCGCCACAATCACTTCATCGCCTGTGCGAACAGTCGAAACGTCGGCACCGGAGGCTACAACAACCCCGCTTGCCTCAAAGCCCGGTGTGAACGGGTATGCCGGCATGGTCGGGTATAGACCCTTCAAGCAGAGAAGATCGCCGAAATTCAACGCAAAGGCACGGACGGCGATGCGAACCTCATCCGATTTCAGCTCTGGAACGCCAGATTGAGCAATCCGCAGCGAATCAATGCCCCCGGGCCGCTCGATCACGACATGGTGATACGTCGACTTTTCCGCAGGAAGGGGAGCGCTCTGACGGTCACTGACTGCAGGCGATGGGGATTCTGCTGGTTGCGATCGAAAGCGATTGTTAAACGCGGGTATGCTAAGGCCGCTTTGGACGGGCTGCTTTTCCGATACCCGCAGGGCTCGTGCGCCCTCTTCCTCTCTGCTGGCAGCCAGTTCGCTCTGCTTGAGAAGAACGGTTATTTGATCCGTATGCTCCTTGATTAAAAACGCACATAACCGCTTCACGTTATTGTAGTCAAACAGCACCGTTGTCTTGAGAATAAGGCCGAAGTGATGATTCAGGCTGTTCACGAGACTGACTGCCACGATGGAATCTACGCCGTATTCGGAGAAGCTTTTCTCTTCCTGAATACGCTTCTCGTCCATTTTCAAGGCTTGCGCGACATATTCCCGTATCGTCTTCTTGACATAATCTTCCATCCACTGTTCTTCCACATGTTCACCGCTTCTGTCCGTATTGGTTAGGTCATGAAGCCGCTCGTGCCGCTCTCCGGCCGCAAGCCGCTTAGGTTGATCTAAAATGCCGTCGCTCAACGCGGCAATAATATGCTGGTCCCATGAAAGGCGTCCATCGGAAGGAATCATGATCCCGTGAAAGCCTGTCTGGGCAAGCAGGGACTGCCAGACTGGCACATGCAGACCCGGACATCCTGGAATTCGTAGCTCCGGATCTTCATAACGCCACCAGCCCTCCAGCAGACCGAATGTCACATGATTGAACATCGTGTTGCCGGTAAGCTCGTTTAACAGAAGCAGTCCGTTTGCGCGCAGTGCGGATTTGGCATGATACAGCGTCTTTTTCATATCGCGGGTCGCATGAAGCACATTGGCCGCAATCACGATATCGAAGCTGCCTTTCGCAACTCCCTGCCCTTCCAACGCTTGTTCGACATCGAATAAATGGAAGGAAAGGTACGGATATTCTTTGCCATACTTCTGTTCCGCATGGAGCAAGAACGATTTGGATACATCTGTGTAGCTAAAATCGATGATATGCGCTTCATAAGGCTTCAGCCTCCGAAGCACCGCCTCGCTTGTTCCGCCGCTTCCGGCACCAATTTCTAAAATCTGTATTTTCGCATTCGGATCAAGTGCAATCCGTTCACGCACGTAATCCGCCGCCGTATCCGCGAGCAGGTCGTTATAAAAGTCGGCTACGCAGTTATTTTTGTAAATGCCCTCCACCAACGCCGTGGACGAACCCGGGAACATGACATCCGTCGGCCTAACGCCATCGGAGAGAATCTCGGAAAGCGCGCGCATCGTCGCCTCCACAAGGGAAGCTTGTGCAGAGACATCGTCATGGTCCAGCCATTTGTTCTTGTTCTCTTCCCATTCCACCCAGGCTTGCTCGAGAGTTACCGGCTCTTGAGCCGGGGCGTAAACGCCGGCTGCCTCCGGTATTAAATAGCCGCTGCGGACCAGCATTGCGACGCTTTCTTGAAACCATCTCCGATAGGAGCTCAGCAATTCCTTCTCCGAGGGTATGTAACCTCCGAAGGCTGATAAAGAGGCCACCCATCCTGTTTCGCAAAAATAAGCCCAAAGCATCCGGCACAATGTGCGGTTCATATCGTTCATTCGATCGATTGCTTCCGACACTTTGGCTTTGTCCTGCGCCGTCTCTTCATCGCCATCCAAAATTCGCGATACTCCTCCGGGTCCGCTAAGATACTCCGCCATTGTATTGATCGTCATCGTCTTAAACGCGGGCAATTCGGATGGCCGCATTTCAAGCTGACAAGCTTCGAACAGTTGATGGGCCCATTCATTTAGCTTGATCGGGTCCATACCGTATTCCTCCATCTCGGCGTCCGGATCAATCTCGTCTTCCTTCACACCTAAAATGGAAGCCGCAGCTTTTATCAAAACCGGCCGCAGTTGAACGGCCGTGCGGCTTTCAGCGGAACATGCCTGAAGCGCAAGTTCTCGTTTTGTGGTCAACGCCCGAGTTACAAGACCTGTCATCCGGATACAGACACGGCCTTGGTCATCACATAAGTCGATATCGAATGTGAGATCCTGGTCCTTACCATTGCCTTCCTCCGAGACGCTCCGGATATAAGCCCACATCGATGGCGTGCATCCGCGAAACACCTCAAGTGACGTCAACGTAAACGGCATCGCAAGCGGTGCTTGCCCGTTTTCTACTGCAGCCAAACCGATGCAGGCCTGCAAGGCTCCATCCATCATGCTGGGGTGCAGCACAAAGTCATCCCTTGTTTCCGCAATCAATGAAGGCATCGACAGTTGCGCAAGCAGGTGTCCGTCGCCGATATAAATCACGGATACCGAACGATGCGAGGGACCGTAATGAATACCCATCCTCTCGAACGCTTCGTAGCATTGCCCGGCCGATAACTGTCGTCGCGAACATTGCTTCCGAATCTCATGGTAATCTAAAACGGGCAGCTCAGCCGCTTCTGTGATAAGCACGGTTCCTTGACTGTGTACGTTCTCCCCAGCTTGTTCCTCCGGTGCCCCGGTATAAATCCGATATTCAATTGTCTCGTTTTCGCTTGGCTTCAAGGTAATATGGGCATGTACAGGTTCATCGCCTGCAAGGATCGGCTGCGCCCATACCACCTGTTGCAATCGGACGGATACCTCCGGCAGAGACTTGCCGATGGATAGGACAGCCGCTGCTCGGGCCATTTCCAAATAAGCGACTCCCGGAAGGATGCGCCTGCCTTCAACCTGGTGGTCCTCCAAGTAAAATTCAGTTCCTTCAAACCGCGAGCTGAAGCGCTGTACGGTGAAATCCGACGTATTGCGGTGCAGCAGCGGATGAAGCAGATCAGCACCCGCTACCGTTTGAGTGTTTTTCATATCCGGGATCCAGTATCTCTGCTTGTCGAACGGATACGTCGGGAGCGAGATCGGACGAGGCTTTAGCGCTTCGTATCGGCGATTCCAATCATAGACGCCGCCCTGAACCCACCGTTCGAGAACCTTCAATATATCCTCGTGCTCGAGTATTTCGGGCTTGCTTCCCCTGCTGCCAGATCCAACACTTCCCTGGTACAGCAGCGGAATTCCTTGGCGGCCATCCAAATAAGCGGAGAGCTTATATTGAAGCTCCTCAACCGATTCAACGGCAACGGCCATCCGTTCTTCATGCTCATCCCTGCCGGTCTGCAGCGTATAAGCAATCTGCGCCAATTCCGCTTCGCTATTTTTCGAATTGCTCATCCACTCGATGAACTGGCGAACCTGCTCACGCAGCCGTTCTTCATTTTTGGCCGACCATATCAGCGCATAAGGAGTTCCTATTACCAGAGCGGCTGATGCTTCTTCCACATATTCTTCGATGACGACATGGGCATACGAGCCGGAAAAGCCGAAGGAGCTGACACCCGCCCGTCTCGGAAGTCCGTCCCTTGTGTCCCAGTATTGATTCTCCCGGTTTATGTAAAGCGCCGAGCCTTCTAATTGGATGTAAGGGTTTATTTGATTAAGCTTTGGCATTGCTGGTATTTGCCGATGCCTCATCTGTTGGATGACTTTGATGACGCCGGCGATTCCGGCAGCACCTTCCGTGTGTCCGATATTCGACTTCACGGAACCGACCGCGCAGAACTGCTTCTTGTCGGTGAAACGCTCAAACGCTTTCTTCAAGCTGCTTATTTCGATCGGGTCGCCGAGTGCCGTACCGGTGCCATGCGCTTCGATATAACCGATTGATTCCGGCTCAATCCCTGCGTCCTCCCAAGCTTTCGCAATGACATGTTCCTCGCCCTCGATACTTGGTGCCGTAAGGGATGGCGTATGTCCTCCATGCAGCGCCGCTGAACCTTTTATGACGGCGTAGATGCGGTCGCCGTCTTTCTTCGCTTGCGACAGCGGTTTAAGCAGCATGCTGGCGATCGCCTCTCCCGGTACATACCCGTCGGCGGCTGCATCAAACGTATGGCATCGGCCGGTGGGAGATAATGCGCCGATACTGCTGAAATACCGGTAGTGCCAGGACGACAGCAGCAGATTGACGCCGCCGACAAAGGCCATATTACACTCCCCATTTTGCAAGGAACGGCAAGCCGTATGTAAAGCGAACAAAGACGAGGAACACGCTGTATCTATCGCCATGCTCGGGCCTTTCAAATCAAAGATGAACGATACCCGATTGGCGACAACAGTCTGCGCATTGCCTGTCCCCATATGAGGATCGACGGGGAGATTCATTTCCGCGATTCGGTCGGCGTAATCATGAACGCACGCCCCGACAAATACTCCCGTGCTGCTTCCCCTTAACTGCTTCACAACGCCTGCATCCTCCGCGGTTGCGTAGACGCTTTGCAGCAGCAGACGGATTTGCGGATCCATCCATTCAGCTTCTCTTGGCGATATGTTAAAAAATTCCGCATCGAACTTATCGACGTCATCGATAAAGCTGCCCCATTTGCAATACGTCTTATCCTTGGCCTGGCGGTCTTCGTCGAACCAAGGCCGGAAATCCCAATGGTCGGGCGGAATCTCTTTGATCAGATCCTTCCGGGATACGATATTTTCCCAAAACGTTTCGATATCGGACGATTCTGCAAATAATGCATGCATCCCGATGACCGCGATATCTTCATGGTGGACTTCGTTTCCTGCAATCCGGCCGGCGGTCGACGAATGAGTCTTCGGCTTTGCTTTCGCAATCGGTGCAGATGCCGTTCCCAGCAGCTTCTGGAAGGCCTCCCTATGCTCCTTGCCAAAATAGGACGCAAGCTCCTCAATGCTTGGGTACTCGAAGAACAAGGTCGGATAGAGCTCGGAGCCGATTTCCCCTCCGATAACGCCGGTAAGTGCAATAAGCTGGGCGGAGTTTAGACCAAGCTCCATTAAATTCGCCGTAATGCTGCAAGACTTTAACCGGCCATCGGTGACCGTCTCCACCTGACGCAGCAAATAGCCGATGATGCGGTCTTCCAGAGCCTCGATTCCGCCATCAGCGGAATTATTCGTTGCAGTCTCTTCACGTGAGATTGCAGACAGACGGAGTCGCTTGATCGAACATTCCGTCAGCTCCGCCACCACTATGCCGGTGTTATCAATCAGCTCTGCATCGAAAACGATCATTTCGTCCGATTCTTTCAAATGGTGGATATGGATCCAGCATTCGTGCAATCGTTCGGTTTTACGGAAGAGCACATCCTTGACCGCAAACGGCAAATAACCGTCCCAACCGGTCGCCTTATTCAAAAGGGGGACGACCGAGAGAAACGCACTGTTTAAAAGCAGAGGATGAATACTCGATTCGGATTCCTCGGAAGCCGAATCGCCGGTCAGTTCAGCCCGGACAAGAATATAGTCCTGTCCTTTGTATACACGCTGAATGGTTCTGAAGCTTGGCCCTAATTCAACGGTTCGATTGATCTCATAGATCCGATCCAACTGCTCGTACAGTTCGGCTGATGCCTGTAGCTCGGCCAGATCCAAAACCCTGTTGCTTGCCGGCCATACAAGAAGCTCACCTTTAGCGGTGAGCCGTCTGTCCTCGGAGGCGAGGTTCCCATACACAGTCTCGAAGCCCGTGGCTTCATAGCTGTCCTTCTCGAGCTTCATCTCGACGATCACCGGCTGCGCAGGATCGACTTTTATAGGGCTAATGAAGGACAGATTCCGAATTCGGCCGCAGCGCTCCCTCTCATAGAGGGCAAAATAAGCATCCATGGCCATTGAAGCATGAGCGACGCCTATGATAACCGGTTGGCCGCCGACTTTGTGGTCACGCAGAAGCGTCTCATCGTAATGATAGCTTCTCGTCCACCGGCGGTTGGCCGCTTCGAAAGCAGGCCGTGGCTGAACCTGGCTCGCAAGCCGCCGGGCTTCCAGGACTTCCTGAAGCGCCTGCTCGACCTCCAGATTGCCGTTTTGTACCCGTTCAAGAAGACGTTCCAATTCTTCCTTTTTCATGTCCATCCTTACACCTCGATATCGAAAAAGTACTGCATAGCCTCGTTTTTGGACATTTCGCCGCGCGATACTCTCTCCAAGATCACGCGCAACTGGGTTTCCCCGCTTCCATGGACGGAGGCTTCGCCATCATCCGTTCCATAATCGAATGCGTAATGGGGAAGATTCACTGTTCCCGCTGCAGGGTGATGCCTTAGACTTAGCAAATCTACGGATCTTCCTTGAACCCATTGAAGAGCAAGCCGGAACAGCTCCCCAGCATGGTCCTGCCGTTGCGTGTTTACCGCATGTACAGATTTGCCCAGCCTGCAATTTGGCGAGATGAACATATCCGGGTCACCCACTGCTTCCCCTGCTCTCAACGCTTCCAGCTTCAGTCGCAGATCGTCAACTGAACGATAAATGATAGCCAAACGGTATTCCAAATCGTGGTTAATCCGAATGAGCGAGTCCGAAACCGCTTCTGGCGGGAGATTGCGTTCCTTTCTTAGCAGTCGTAGCATACGATCCATATAGCTTCGTAAGCTATATTCGGTTTTGGCCGACCAAACGGCCAGATACTCTGACGGCGGGTCAATAGCCGCATCCGCCCCAGTTTCTGTCCGGATGCGCGGACCGATATACTCTTCAACGATAAGCACGGCATATGAACCGCCAGCACCAAACGAATTGATCATACTCCTGCGTGGGAGCAAGTGCCCATTTGACGGG
Organism: Brevibacillus sp. MS2.2; assembly: GCF_013284345.1. NCBI lineage: Bacteria > Bacillati > Bacillota > Bacilli > Caryophanales > Paenibacillaceae > Brevibacillus > Brevibacillus sp. MS2.2. The sequence continues at coordinate 11,423 of NZ_JABSUZ010000062.1, read as the reverse complement.
TCAACCTTCTGCTCCCAGGGCTCGAACTTCTCCTGCAAGTAAAAAGGCGTGCCTTCCAGTTTAAGATTCGGATTACGCACGTCAGCATGAATCGAAGGAACGAGCATGCGGTGTTTCAATTGCAGCAGCACTTTACTGAGCTGCGAGATGCCGGAAGCCGCTTCAAGATGCCCGATGTTCGATTTGACCGAGCCGATGGCACAATATTGCTGCTTGCCGGTAAATCGCGAGAAAGCGCTGCGTAAAGCCGCGACCTCGATAGAATCGCCCAGCGGCGAACCGTTAGCCGCGCACTCGACGTAGGTGATCGATTCGGGATCGACTCCCGAACGCTTGATTGCCGATTCCATAAGCTGTGCCTGCTGCTTCGGATCGGGGACGCTATATTTTTGTCGGCCGCCGCCATGATTAACGCCGCTGTACGTGATGATCCCGAGGATCCGGTCTCCGTCACGTTCGGCCAGCGAAAGCGGTTTGAGCAGCACTGCCCCGACGCCTTCTCCGGGAATATAACCGTCACCGTCGCCGAACGATTTGCTCCTGCCGCCGGTCGCGAGAAAATTGACCTGCTCCAGCGCCTCGTATTTGGACACGTCAAGCGTCAAGTTGACTCCGCCGGCAACAGCCATGGAACACCCGTTCTGCCTTAGGCTTTCGCAAGCGAGATGTATCGCGGTAAGCGAACTGCTGCAGGCGGTATTGACCGTTAAGCTAGGACCTGTCAGGTTGAAGAAATGCGATGTCCGGTTTGCGATCTGCCAATCGGTCCGATTCGAATGAAGCGCCGCCTGCTCCAACGACGGCATCTGCCAGCCATATTGGCTGTACATCGTTCCGGCAAACACCCCGATACCGACCTGCTCCCGGTTCTGCCAATGCTGTATCGCCGATTTGGAATAACCTGCACTCTCGAACGTTTCCCAGACCGTCTCGAGGAAGAGCCGTGCTTCTGGTGGAAGATCCCGGGCCTCTTCGGCATCCATTTCGAACAACCGATGGTCAAAGCGATCGACTGCATCTAAAAACCCGCCGTAATACGGGGCCCTCTGTTCGGTTTCTTTAACCGACGACCCCCGAAGCAACGTTCGGCACCATCTGTCAGCAGGCGCTTCCGTGATGCAGTTCTCTCCCGACCTGAGCCGCTCCCACAGCTCCTCCAATTGATTGGCTTTCGGGTATCTGCCCGCTACACCGATTATGGCGATACCTTCCTGCTTCAAGGCACTCGAATTCACATCCTGCCGTTGCGTATCGACAAACGCTTCACGGACAGAGACCGGTCCGGAGGGCGGCGTTACAGAAATATGCGAGGCTGGAGGCTGCTCTATAACATCCGCCGGCCATGATTTTCGAATCCGTTCCGCATAATGATCGGCCAAATAAGCAGCTGCCTCATGGACAGTGTTATGTTCAAAAAGGAGCGTTTTGGGCAACTCTCCGGTCAGCTTCTCCAGCTCGCGGATCAGATCCAGTTGCATGATGGAATCCATGCCGTATTTATCGAATGCCGTATCGGGGTGAATATCGTCCGCAGGTATCCCGATAATACCGGCCAGCTTCTGTTTTACCAATACCGTTAATTCGTCCCGAAGCACCGCGCCATGATGATGAGCTTTAGGCTTTCTTGGACGGGCAGGACGGTTCACCAAACGGATGTGGGCCCTTAACCGTTCTGGATCACCATGCATGAAAAGCAGTTGATCCCGGTCGGTGCCGAATGCCCGGTACAAAGCCTGCATACCGTTCATTGCGTTCATGGGAGCCATACCGATCCTGTCTCTTAGGCTCTGCTCCGTTTCGCGAGTAACTCGCATACCGCCATCCTGCCATAATGGCCAGTTAATGGAGAGCATTCTGCCTTTTCGGCCGCCAGCAGATGATTGACCGTTTCGATATGCAACGTAGGCATCCATAAAGCCGTTCGCCGCAGCGTAATCGGCTTGTCCGTAATTGCCGAGCACAGCCGCTGCAGCGGAGAATACAAGCACCCAGTCGACTTCCAGCTCCCGGGTTGCTTCATCTAAATGGACAACTCCCTTTACCTTCGCACCCATAACAGCAGAAACCTGAGTCTTGGTTTTATGAACAAGAAGACTGTCTCTCAGCAAGCCTGCGGCATGAATGATTCCGTTCAGCCGCCCGTACTTGGACCTGACGGCTTGGATGACGGCAACGGTCTGCTCCTTATCGGATACGTCCATCTGCATGTACACCGCTTGTGCGCCTAACCTTCCTAACGCCGCAAGCTTATTGTGGATCGCTGTACCGGCCGGCGTTCTTCCAGCAAGCACGAGCGTCGGAGAGACGACCTTCCCGGCGATCTCCTTGGCAAGTGCGTAGCCCAGCCCGCCGGCACCGCCTGTAATGAAATAAACGCCCTCGTGCTTCCACGGAATGTCCGCTGCCGAAGGGCTCTCCTCTCGTTCAACCCAATGCTGAACCTGTCGAACGCCATTGCGATAACGAATCATAAAGTCTTCCGGGCAACTCTTGTTCTCGAGAAGCTTCCGAATCAAGTCCTCCGCTCGAACATTTTGTTCCAGCTCGATGTACTGCCCGATGAAACCGGAATACTCCAGACATGCCGTCCGAAGCAATCCGGTCAGACCCCGGTACAGCCAATCGCTTTCCGAACTGAACGAAGCAATCTGGATCAGCGACTCCTGGTGAACGCCTTCCGAATGAATGGATTTGAGTTCTTTCATCATTTGAACGGCGTAGGTCTCGTAACGCTCCGTTATTTCCGCTGCACGGCCTGCGCTAAGCGTCACATATCGGGTCATGCCGCCGGCTTCAGATTGTACGAAGTTGACGATCGATTCATTCGGTTCGCACAGGAAGACGATATGCCGCGATGCCGTTTCGGAGTCGTCTTCACCGACGGCCTCCTTTTCTACCCATACCGGTTCCCACAAGAGTGTTTCATTTCCTTGTTCGGCTGCTACGCCTTCCATTTTGGGCTCCCGGAATGCTAGTCCAATAAGCCGTGCACAAACGTTCCCTTGTTCATCGCACAAATCAATGTCGACCTGCCGGGTCCGTTCATCGAACGGCGCATTCGCGCTCCGCCTTATATGGGCCCACATGTCCGATATACAGCTCCTATAAACACGAAGCTCCTTAAGTGCAAAAGGAATGACCGATTTAATCCGGTCCAGAACGCGGCTTCTGTCCGCGAGGTCCGCCGTGGCTACGACGCCCGCCGCTTGAAGCGCTGCATCCAGCATGCCGGGATGAAGCCCGTAATGACGGGCCGTTTCCTGGGCGGCTACCGGCAGCCGAAGCTTGGCCAGCGCTTGTTCCTCGCCGATATATAGGCGTTCGATGCACTGGAAGGTCGGACCGTAATGCATGCCGATCTGCCTGAAAGCCGTATAACACTGCTGTGCATCCAGCATCGCCAAGCCGCACTTCTGCCGGATTGCATCCAGGGTAACATTCTCCGTGCGAGAAAACGGTACGACCGCAGCTTTGCCGTGGTGGCAGCGTACCGCTTCGTCCTTGTCGACAGTTGCTACGGCGTATATTTCATAGTCAATGGTACCGCTATCCCCGGTTTCCATATGAAATTCAAGCTCCGTATGCGGACCGTCCACGCTATAAGGCCGGGTCCAGAACAGATCCTTCAGTCTGATTTCATAGTCTCCATCGCTTGATTCCAATGCCATCCCGACAGCAGCTCGGGCCATTTCCAGAAAGGCTACACCTGGTAATAACGATCGTCCCATAATGACGTGATCCGCCAGAAAAAACTCGCGGCCGGTGAACGTGGAGCGAAAGCCTGTTCCTTCAAGCGCTGGTATTTTACGGTGAAGCAGCGGATGCAGATCAGCGCCCTCCGGTGGGCTTGTCCGTACAACTGGCCTTGCCGCGGATTCAGGCACCCAATAACGTTCCCGCGCAAACGGATAAACAGGAAGCGCCAGTCTGATATAACGGCCATCCGCGAATAAACGGTCGAATGACATCTCATAGCCTTGCGTATACAGCTCCAAAATCAACGCAATCCGTTCCAAATAGTTTATTCGCTCAGTTTCCCGCGCACACGCATCCATACAGGCATAGCCATAATGATCGCTCGGGAGCGTCTCTAGAGGCAGCTCTGCTCCGGGATCGGATTGAAACATGTCTACGGCTTGCCCGTTTTCCAGCCATGCGTTCAACCGCTCCGCCAATTGTCCAGTGTTCTGCACGAGGCAGGCGAGCCTGTGCGGAAAGTGCTTTCGGCCCAAAAGAAGCGTAAAGCTTACATGTCCAAGATCGACATCTGGTTCGCCTTTGATGTACGCCATCATTTGTTCCGCTTGCCTGCGCAGTTGTCCGGCTGTCCGCGCCGACAGTGCGATGAGGTAGGCGGGCTTGTGCGTACGCGGCTGCACCGTATCCGGAGCTTCCTCGATTACCATATGGGCGTTTGTTCCGCTAAATCCGAATGCGCTGATGGCGGCTCGTCGTTTCCCCCCTGCCTCAACCTCCCAATTTTTCAGCGATGTATTGATGTAAAATGGACTATCAGATGCCTCTATGTTTCCATTGATCGATTGAAAATGTAGCGAAGGAGGCAGCTTCCGATGCTTCATGGCCAGCAAAATTTTCAGCAAGCCCGCAATTCCTGCTGCCGCTGTCGTATGTCCAATATTCGTTTTGATCGAACCCAATGCACAATATCCGGTTTTGCTCGTATGCTGACGGAATGCCCTGCTGAGCGCTTGGTATTCGATCGGATCGCCCAACCGGGTTCCGGTCCCATGCGCCTCGACCAATTGAATGTCCGCCGGGTTAAGACCGAATGAATCATACACCTGACGCAGCAGCATTTCCTGAGACCTCGCGCTTGGTGCCGTTATCCCGTTTGTTGTCCCGTCTTGATTCGTGGCGCTACCGCGGATGACGCCATAGATGGAATCGCCGTCTTTCAGCGCATCCCGCAGCCGTTTCAACACGACGACACCTACACCCTCGCCCGGAACGAATCCGTTGGCACGGTCGTCGAATGTATAGCATCGCCCATCTGCGGAGAGCATTCCCGCCCGGGTTGCGCTAATATAGAAGCCTGGCGTAGGCTGAAGAAACACCCCTCCGGCAATGGCGGCCTCGGTCTCCCGGCTCCACAAGCTCTGACAAGCCAAATGGATGGCCACAAGCGAGCTGGAGCACGCAGTATCTACCGTTACTGCAGGCCCCTGCAGATTGAGATAGTACGATAGACGTGCAGGAATAACGGACCCTGCGTTACCCCACATTGCTTGTGCCGGAGGCCGGCCCTCGATCAGCTCGGCGTAATAATTCATATTAAATCCGGCATAAATCCCGCAAGCTCGTCCATCCATTCCCTTTCCGGCATAACCGGCATGCTCCAGCGCCTTCCAGGCCTCTTCCAGAAAAAGCCTTTGCTGCGGGTCCATATAGGCAGCTTCCGTTGGGGAGATGTTAAAAAATAACGGGTCAAAAAGATCGAAGCCTTCGATAAAGCTGCCGAAATTGCAGAAAGAATCGTTTTCCATATAAGAAGACAAGTCCCAACGTGTTACCTTCTCCACGAGGTCGTCGCCATTTTCCAAGTGCTTCCACAATTCCTCGAGTGTATCCGATTTGGCAAATTTACCACTCATGCCGATGATGGCGATCGGCTCTTTATAAAAGGCCTCCCCCAACTGGTCCGTACTATCGGAGGAAAGGGTTTTCTTCTCTTGCTGCACGGGCGGCTTTCGTCGGCCTGCCTCCTTAACAGAGGACATGGAAGGTACGTTGCCATCTGTTTCTGCCCATTGAGCCGTAATAACCGGACCGAACGCACTCCACAAATAGTCGGTCAATTTCCGGATCGAGCTGTAATCGAACAAAATCGTCGTGGATAAGGCGGTCCCCAAGACGTTGTTGATCTGTTTAACGAATTGAACCCCGGTAATGGAATCCAAACCGTAATCGGAGAACGATTCATCCGTATCGATGCGCTGTTTGTCGAGCTTTAGCGATACGGACAAGTTTTCCATTAATATACTCCGGATACGGCGTTTAAATTGTCCTTCGTCCATAGCTTCATGTACAGAGACAGAGTCTTTCTCCGTCTTCTTCACCGTGATGGAAGCAGAACCGGTCGCTGCCTCCATCCATGCAGCATCAGCTTCGCTCATTCGCGCTTGGCGAACGATACCGTCGCTTTGGGCAATAATGATCTGCTGCCCCAACGCATGAGCTTCCTTAACGGGGAACAGCACGTGCTGAAAGCCTTCTTGACTCAAAACCCTTCTCCAGGTTTCCGGGTAGAGGCCCGGACAGCCCGGGATCCGAAGCATATGATCCTCATATAGCCACCACCCTTGCAGCAGCCCGAATGTCAGATGGGCAAACAACGAATTGCCGCTGATCTCATTGATGAGCAGCAGACCGTTTTTTTTCAGCAGCGTCTTGGCGTTTCTGAGGGTGGACCGAATATTGGCCGTCGCGTGAAGCACATTTGACGCAAGCACAAGATCGTAGACGCCTGTTTGAATTTGCTGCTCGGCGCAAGGCTTCTCGACATGATAGAGCTGGCAGGTCAAGTATGGCGCCTTCGTTCCAAAGACGGCTTCGGCATGCCGAAGAAATCCTTGCGAAATGTCCGTATACTTATATTCCGCTATCCGTTCCTGATAGGGCGTAAGCTTACGGATCACCATGGCGCTTGTCCCGCCTGTGCCCGCACCGATTTCCAGCAATCGAAACCGCGCATGCGGATTTTGTTTCAAACTTGCTTCGATATAGGCAACAACCGCATTAGCCATTCCTTCATTAAAGTAATCCGCAATCTCATTGTCTTTATAAATACCTTCGACCAATTCCATGGAAGAGTTAGGAAAAAGGACATCTGTAGCCGGCAGCTTGCCTGTTAAGATGTCCGGGAGCTGATGAAGCACCGCATCAAGCAAGGTGACCCGCGCACGCAAGCTTGAATCTTCCAGCCAGGCCTGTTTGCGGTTATTCCACTCGCTCCATGAGGTTTCCAGCCCGGTGCTTTGATCGTTAGCAAAATAAGCCGTATCCTTCATCCTCAGCCAGCCGTGTTCTGTTAGAACGGCCAGGGTGTGCTCAAACCAGCGCTCATATTTACCGTCTATGCCTGCTGCTGCCATTGATGCGGACGTAATAGCACCGGCTTCCGCAAATTCCCCCATGGTTCGAAGCTGCTGCCATAGCAGCCGGCTTAGCAGTTCTTCCATTTCCTTCATACAGAAGCCTCCATCTCCGATTTTTTCCGAATCCGGTTGTTTATCCGATCTGCTCCGCAAGGAAGGCCTCCAACTGTCCAAGCGTTGCCTGTTGAAGGAGCGTATCGCTTGTCATAGCAAGCTGATAGTGATCCGAGATCCACCGGGAAAATTCGGCCAGCTTAACAGGGTCGAATCCATACTCATAGAATGGGATGTCCGCTTCGATTTCTTCCGCTTGCACATTCAATATGCTCGCTGCCGCCCGTAGCAGGGAATTTCCAAGCCGGTCCGCCGACTCTCCCTCTCTAAGCAAGTCCGAAGCTTCAGCCTTCGGAACCGCGGGCAAACGAAGATGATTGACGATATGCTCGAAAGACAGGCTGTCCTCTTCCGGATAAGCTTCCAGCTCATCGGCGATCGGCAGGCCAAACGTTTCGTTACCTGCCGTCGTTTTCATCAGGGCAAGCTGATTGAAAGGTCCGGCAAGCAGCGATTCCAGCGCTTCCATCGCCTCGCCCGGTTCAATGGAGACAATGCCTGCTTGCGCCATTCTCCGTCGGTAACGCTCTGACGACACAGCGCCCGTGCTGCCCCAATAGCCCCAGTTCATGATCTTCACGGCGCATGGCCACTCCGTCGCCAGACGCTGCGCGAACGCATCCTTGAACGTGCAGCCTGCCGCATAGTTGCTCTGCCCCTCCTGCTTTAGAAACGCGTTCATTGATGAGAAGAACAGGACAAAGTCCAGCTTTTCATGGCCGAATATTTGTGCCATTCGTACGCTCACATCTGTCTTCGGGCGCAATCCCGCAACGAACCGCTCCTCTTCCATGTTCGCCAGGCTTTGATCCAGCAGTACGATGGCCGAGTGGACCAGTCCGTGGATGCGTCCGTATCGGTTTATTATTTCCTCATACGCCCGCTCCATCGCCTTCCCGTCAGTCGCATCCGCTTGGATATAGCGTGGAGCCGGTCCAAGCTCCGCCAGCCGATCGATCTTGGCCTGTATGCCGGTATCCTTCTCCCGTCGCCCGATCCAAACGATGTTCGCCTGATAACGCCGAATCATATATTCGCTCCACACTTCTCCGATGCCGCCCGTACCGCCGATGACTACATAGACGCCACCCTTCTTGTATACGGTAGCTGCAGGCTTGTTCATGCGCACGGGCATCAGTCTCTGCCGGTACCATTCCCCGGATCGGTACGCCCATCCATCGCCCCGCGCATCCGGCGGGAGTGCGAACAGTTCCTCGAGCGGCCAGCCGTTATCCATCTCCATGTCCGCAAGACAAACGGACCAGTTCGGATATTCCTTGGCCATTGAGCCGATTAGCCCGTGGAGGCTTGCATGGGCAGGCTTAATCGCTTCGCCACGGTAAACCTGGACGGTTCGAACCGTGATGATGCTCCACCGTAACGGCTTCATGCCATATCCAAGGGCCAACAGGGCTTTTAGGGTTCGAAACAGGAACAGTACCCCTTCACGCTGCGCCTCCAACATGGCCTCCGATTGCGCTATTTCTATCGAATCATCCGGAGCAATCCAGATCAAATGCCCGATCGGACCGGACAGTTCCAGCTTCCGTGCCAATTCCGTCGTGGTCTCTCCCGCATGAAGCTGCACATCCGATGCATCCTCCACATGCCGCCTGATCTCCGCGACCCTTGCGGCCGTACCGCCAATAATAACTGTGCGGCCATATGGCTTCCGATCAGCCGCGTTTCTTACTGTCGATGGGGCAGGGTCCCACACTGGCACGAGTAATCCGTTATGGGCAAGCGGAGATCTAGATTCCTCAGCGGAAATAACCTTCGCCTTCTCACCAGGCTCAAGAGCGGGCTCGGAAGTATGTCGATCTAAAGAGTAGAACGCTCCTTGTTCATCCGTAGACGATACCGATGGCAGCCAGTAACGCTCCTGTGCGAACGGATAGGTGGGCAGACTGACCCTCTCCGGCTTATCGCCTTCTTTATAGAGACTGCTCCAGTCGATATCCAGCCCTTTTACCCATAGATCCAGGAGCTTCGCGTATTTACCTTTGGCCATCCAGGCCCCGACCGCTTTCATCATATCTTCGTCCACCGCAATGAGCGCAACGGTTTCCCGGTTCTGTTTTACCGATCCTCTGTACAAATCCGGAATTCCTAGCTGCCCATCCATATATTGGACAAGCTTTGCCCGCAGCTCCTCGACCGTTCTTACGACGATGGCCATACGCTCTTCCATCGCCTCCCGGCCTACCTGGAGTGTGTAAGACATGTTAATCAGGAAAGAATCGTCATTTTCAAGGTCTTTATTAACCGCCTGCAGCAGATGCCGAGCCCGTTCTTTTAATTGGTCTTCACTTCTGGCAGAGAGCACGATCATGCATTCTCGCTGAGCTTTTGGCATCTGCACGGCACGTTCACGATCCGGAATATACTCGGCAACGATAAGATGAGCGTTCGCACCGCCGGCTCCGAATGAGGAAAGGCCGGCCATTCTCGGCTTCTCCTCGATTTTCCCGTCAAGCACCATCACCGGACGCTCCCACTCCCCTAGCTCCCGCTGAACCTGAAACGGCGTAGTAGCAAAATCGATAAAAGGGTTGGGCGTGTCGGCATGCAGCGACGGTACCAGCTTCCGGTGCTTGAGCTGCAGCAGCACCTTGGTCAGGCCCGCTATGCCTGCGGCACTTTCACAGTGACCGATATTCGATTTCACGGAACCGATCGCACAATATTGCTTGTCGTCGGTATAAGCTCCAAACGCTTTAGAAAGCCCGGCAATTTCAATCGGATCTCCAAGAGATGTACCCGTACCATGGGCCTCTACATAGCTGATTGACCTTGCATCTATACCCGACTCCTTCAACGCACGCGCAATTGCGGAAGCCTGCGCATTCGGATTCGGAACATAATAACCGTTCGTTCTCCCGCCGTGATTAATAGATGTCCCCTTAATGACGCCATAAATCTGGTCACCATCAGCGATGGCCTTCGCAAGCGGCTTCAACAGCACGGCTCCAACGCCTTCCCCGGGGACATAGCCGTCTCCGCCAGCTCCGAAGCTCTCGCACCGGCCTTTGGTGGACAGGAAATTGCCTTGGCCAAGCAACAGATATTTGTTCGGATGCAGCGAGACGTTTACGCCGCCGGCAATGGCTGCATCGCACTCTCCCCTTTGCAGGCTGTGGCATGCAAAATGGATGGCCGTGAGCGAGGACGAGCACATCGTATCAACAGCAACACTCGGACCGTGAAAATTACAAACATACGATACCCGATTGGCAATCGACGCCGGACTTCCGCTCAGCGCGACCGGATTACCGTTTATCGTCTCCCGAACTCCGTAAAGCTGGTACTCCTCGTACATGACGCCTGCGAATACCCCTACACTGGAGCTCTCACCGTCCCCTTTTCTTCCGGCAAGACTGTCCCGGGTGTAGCCAGCATCCTCGATTGTTTCATAGACACACTGCAAAAAGAGCCGCTCCTGAGGATCCATAAGCTCTGCTTCACGCGGCGAAATATTAAAAAACAACGGGTCAAACTGATCGACGCCCTCCAGAAACCCGCCCCACTTGCCATTTGTTTTGCCGGTCGTTCCTTTGTCAGGGTGGAAATAAGGGGTATGATCCCACCGTTCCTTTGGAATTTCTGTCACGCAATCGACGCCCTTTTGCAGCAGTTCCCAAAACTCATCCATATTTCTCGCACCCGGATATCTGCCGGCAACACCAATTATCGCGATATCAAGGGGAGCGCTACCGGGAAGGCTGCGCTGCTTAGGGACGGCATTCTCGCTTTCCTTCTCTGGTAAAAGTACCGTTTGTCGCGCGGCAGAATGTTCCGGCATACGCGCATCTTCCTCTAGCACCTTCGGCTGAGGACGATCTCCGAATAATTGCGCACAACGTGATTCGTGCCGCTGTATGAAAAACTTCGCCAAGTCACGCAGATTTTGATATTCAAAAAACAGCGTTTTCGGCAAGGAGCCGAATAGACGCTCGAGCTGTCCCGTCAATTGCATGACGATAATGGAGTCCAGCCCGAACGTCATCATGTGCGCATCCGCTTCCACCCGATGCAGAGGCAGCCGGATGACGGAGGAAACGATCTCCCTCACTTTTAGGAGGACACGTTCTTCCACTTCGGTCGAAAGGGTATCCATTGCCGATTCGTACTGCTGCACGTCATCCGACGATACTTGGATATCCCCTGTCAGGGCTTGCTCCAATCGATCAGCGC
>NZ_JABSUZ010000061.1:0-23950 GCF_013284345.1 Brevibacillus sp. MS2.2 | reverse complement strand
AGCGATGCGATTGGAAGAAGCATGCAGTTGACGGTAAGTGAGGCGCTGTTCACCAAACACGACAGCGATCTCCTCGGGACGCTGTTCAACCTGTTTCTCCAGCATGTGTGCAATGCTTTGATCAAATGGATATTCGGTGGTAGTCTGATTCAAGCCATAGACCAGGTGCTCTCGTTCATCTGCTGACAGCATATCCATATCTGCGAGACATTGGTCGGCATCACGGACTAGATGCTCCAGCAGATTGAAGTAATGGCAAAGCAATCTCTCCATTGTGCTTTTGAAAAAGAGGTTTGTATCATATTGAACTTTGACAAAGATGCCCTCTTTTTCTGCTTCGATTTCTAATGAAAAATCATACTTTTTCCATTCAATCTCTTCATTTTTCTTTTTGAAGAGAACATCAAAGAGTGGATTTCTGCTCGGATCTTGGTCCAAATCGAGTGTTTTCACTAGTTCTTCGTATGAGAAACGTTTCGGAGCAAGAGCCTGCAAGCACACTTGCTCGATGATGGCTACATACTCACGCCAAGTGATTTCCTGATCCACGTGGCCAGCGATTACAGAGGTGCAAGATGCTTGGCCACCAGATTGTTGAAACGAATCAGACATCCACCCTACGAAGATTTGGTCTTGGCCAGAATATTTGGAGAGCAGTAGTATGAAAGCAGCCAGAAGCATGATTTCCATGGATACGGCTTCTTTCTCTTCAATAAGCTCCAGCTTTCTCTTTAACTCGAGGCTTGTCTTTTGTGCGACATAACCTTTCTCATTGCTTTTAACCGCTGGGCGAACACAATCTAATGGCATGTTTAATGTTTGTTCACGGTTTGCCAATATGTGTCTCCAATAATCATCCACTTGCCAATCATACAGCCTCTGTTCGACGTCTCCAGGTAGTTGGCCGTTCCTATTGGCAGTTCCAGCAAGCTTCTGAATCATTGAGTTGCTCTCCTTTGACATCAGGATTAGAGGATCATCTTTTTTCCTTCGTATCACCCTTTTTTGGGGGCAATCGATTCAAAGAATGAAGCCATCTCTTTAACGCCAGGATCTCTGAAAATGGAAAAATGATCCCCCTCCATTTCATGTAGATTGACTGGACTATAAAAAAATGCGTTCCATTGCTTTTCTTCTATCGAAGATTCTTTCGCTTTGATCAAATGAGCCTGTGCAAAAACTTTTCGCTGCGGATGATAGTGGACATAGGCATTCTGGAAATCGATGAACAAATTTAAATAGCGGTAAAAGTCTACTTGACTACTCTGTGCATATGCTGGAATTACTTGCAGAATTTCTTTGGGCATCAGGATTTCCAATGCTTCAAACGTAAGGTTGTGCGCTTCCATGTACTGAGCAGTCTTTTTATACAAACCATATAGCGTCGATTCATTCTCCATCTGAGAATTCAGTTCAGGAGCAGACAATACTTGTGTAATTTGCTGTCTGAATGAGTCTACAACCGATGCATCTGGAATTTGGAGATGCTGGTGCAGCAGCGGTGAGGAAGAATCGATGAGAACAAGCATCTCCACCTCATCTCCTGCAGCTTCTAGCTGCCTCGTGATTTCAAATGCCAATAGGCCACCTAGACTCCAACCAGCTAAAAAGTAAGGGCCGTCGTTTTGGATTTTTTTCATTTTTTCCAGGTATTTTTTTGCTAGCACCTCGATGGTGACATCTTGGCTACTTTCGCCATTGCTCATTTCTGCTGGAATGCCATAGCAGGTGAATCTGTCACCAAGGTGGTTTACAAGGTCAAAATAAGCGTCGATACTAACTCTAATGTCGTGAATCAAAAAGAGATTGGGAGCCTCCGTCGATCGTTTGTTGATTAAAACGAGGCCATGATCGCCATTAGCCGAGGCAGGCAAAGATTCCAATTGAATGTAAGAAGCGATTTCTGCGATTGTTGGATGGGTGTAAACATGACTAACAGGAATGTCCACGTTCATCTCTTGGCGAATTTGGCTTGCAATCAAGATGATTTTCAGCGAATTAGCCCCAACTGAGAACAGATTTGTTCGAATGCCAAGCTGATCGATACGCAATACCTTTTGACATATGTTTGTCAGCTTTATTTCTACGTCGCTAGTAGGCAGCCCATCTGTTGCTTGATCCACTTCAACAACGGGGGCAGGCAACCGTTTTCTGTTTACTTTTCCACTGGAGTTTAGGGGAATCTCCTCTATCGCCATAATCGCATCCGGTACCATGAAGCGTGGCAGTCGACTGGTTAGATAGCTCTTCAGCACTTCGGAGTCCAACATGTCAGAAGACACATAATAAAGGCACAGCAGCTTCTCTTCTGCTTGGCTTATCGATATCGCCGCAACGGCTGCCTCAATCTCTGGCAATTCGAGTAACACATTTTCAATTTCGCCCAATTCAATCCGCACGCCTCTGATTTTGACCTGCTCATCCTTTCGGCCCAAATACTCGATAGCTCCGTCCGGCATCCAGCGAACCAAATCTCCGCTTCGATACATTCTGTTACCTGGATACCACGGATCGTTGATAAATTTTTGCGCAGTGATCTCAGGTTGATTCAAATAACCTCGTCCCACTCCAACCCCTGAAATCATCAGCTCACCTGGAATGCCCATCGGCTGGAGGGTGTCTTCCTTGTCCACAATATACAGACGGATATTGTCAATGGGTTTTCCGATCGGAATGATCGTTCGCGGTGGTTGTGTCCCATAGCCTTCGGAACAATCAAACCAAGAGACTTCAACGGTGGTTTCTGTCGGACCGTATAGATTGATGAGCCTTGTTCCGCTCCGCTCATGAATGATTCGATTAAATGTGTTGACTGCACTTGGGAGTAGGGCTTCTCCACTCGCAAACATGAAGCGAAGACTGGACAGTCGCTCTGACTCCCGCTCTATGCGAGGCTCTACGTAGGAAAGAAAGCTGCTCAACATGGACGGAACAAAGTGCAACAGCGTGATTCGCTCACGAGCAATCGTTGCGAGAATCGCTTCGGGATCTTTCTCCTTGCCCGGCTCCAGAAAGCAAACACTCGCCCCTTGAAAATACCATCCAAAGAGTTCCCATACGGAAACATCGAAGGTAAAAGGTGTCTTCTGCAAAAAGCAGTCATCTTCTGTAATGAGAAACTGCTTATGCATCCAGTCTAGTCTGTTAATTACTGAACGATGCTCAATCATGACTCCTTTTGGATTGCCGGTGGAACCAGATGTATACATAATATAAGCTAGATCAGTTGGACTGCTTCTCGGTACAAGATTGGAATCATCACCTACATACAATGCAGGGTTCTGAACATTTACGTACATCTTCTCTTTTGGGTAGCTGCTTTCCAAAGTGTCTTGATTGACAAGCACAACCTTGGCCTGGCTGTCCTCTAGCATAAACTGCACGCGATCATGCGGATAGTCCGGGCTAATCGGCAGGTACGCACCACCTGCTTTCAAAATCGCCAGAAGGGCTACCATCATGTCAACAGACCTCTCCAGCATTACGCCTACCGTTACACCGGGGCCAACGCCCCTTTCCACAAGCACTCTCGCTAGTTGGTTGGTTTTCCTGTTCAGCTCCCGATACGTAAGCGATTGATCGGCACAAACAACCGCAATATTGTCTGCGTATGTTTGGACCTTATGTTCGAAGATCGATTGCAGTGTTTGTTCGGTGGAAAAATCGGAAATCTTCCTGTTGAAGTGATGCAAAATTTTGTCTTTCTCGTCCTCTGTCAACAGGCTAAACTCCCCTATTCTGCGTTCAGGTTCCGACAGGATTGCTTGAAGCAGACCGATGAAGTGTTCGCCCATTCGCTGCATTGTGCTTGGATCAAACAATTCCATGTTGTATTCCATGTTTAAGCAGATTCTTCCGGAATCGAGAAAGTAAACTCCGCAGGCAATATCTTGCCTGTTTCCACTCTGCAACGTATCTCCCTCCCCTCCAATGATGGATTCCGTGACCGAGTCCATTTCGGTATGGATGTTCATCGAGACACGGTACAAGGGATGATCCGTCTTGGAGAGAAGATGCTGTCGGCAAATGATTTCTTCCATTTCATCGATGTCGCATTCCTGATGTTCAAGGGCGCTGATCCAGATTTTCTTCACCTGCTGTAAATATTCAGGCAGTGTTTGTTCCGACGTAATTTGGAAGCGAATCGGAACAGTTCGAATAAACACACCGATACTGTTCTCGAGTCCGCTGTATCTGCGCGACGATAGAATGCCCATAGTGATGTCACTTTGAGCGGTGTATTTGGAAAGAAGGAGCCCATAGATTGCTGTCAAAAAAATACTTGGCGTGGCTTGATACTGTTTGGCGACGTTCTGAATAGCCTTTGCAGTCGATTCATCTAGGAAGAAGTTTTTGTTTCCATAGGTAGCTATCAGACCATTGCTACGGGGACGGTCTAGCGGGAGATTCAAAACTGGCAGATCGTCGGCAAACATATCCAGCCAGAAAGCTTTCTTTTCTTCGTAGGCTTCCGTGTGCTCGAGTTCGGTTTGCCATACGCAGTAATCGGCATATTGCAGATGGAGCTGAGGCAACAACCTTCCTTGGCTGATGCAATCCAACTCGTGATACACCAGTTTCAGGGAAAACGCATCAAAAATAATATGATGAAAATGAAGAATCAATAAACTCCCTTCCCCGGGCAGACGAACAAGACCAACGCGAAAGAGTGGAAGCTGGTCAAGTGTGTAAGGCTGATTGATTTCTGCCACGCACTTTTGAATAAACTCCTCCTGCAACTCTTTTTCCCCAGGAGCCTCCCAGTAGAAAAGGCGAAACGTATCCGATTCTGATTCATCGTGAACAAACTGAACGATGGCATCATCCTTGATCCCAACCGTGGTACGCAGCAATTTATGCCGTTTGATTATGTATTGAAAAGCCCTCTCAAGCACATAAGGATCAATTTCATACGCTACTTTTCGAAAATCGAGAACGGCATTCTCAAGTCCGTCGAAGTAAGCTAAGTACATCTTTTTTTGTATCCAGGAAACAGGGTAAAAGGGTCTGTCCGGGACAGGTTTTATTAAGGCAAACTTGTTTTCCTGTGAGGTGCGGATATATTCAGCCAGCTCCTTGATCGTAAGGTAGCTAAAGATATTTTCCAAAGAGATTTCGATATCAAATTCGACACCAATTCGGACCTCAAGCTCCAACGCTTTTAGTGAGTGTCCACCCACTTCGAAAAAATTGTCCTGAATGCCTACGTCATTTAGTTGGAGAACATCTATCCAAATCGCTTTTAGTTTTTCTTCGACATCGTCAAGCTTTGTCTGGGTGGTTCCGTTCATCGTCCGCATTTCCTCCTTTTGGAGCTGGATAAAGAAGGAACGGGTCCAGAGTCATTAGCTCCGGCACCCGTTCTCCCAACACATCAGCTATCGTCAATCCATCAGGCCCAGCATGCAAATGCAACTGCTATGATATCTTTGCTTCTGCGCCGGCTTGCAGTTCCTTAACAGTTTGGGCGATACCTTTTACTGCTTCTGCATCACCCAACAGTGCGCGATGATGAATCCAGATCACTTCTTCCGCTACTTTTTTAGAAACAGGGCAGTTCAACTGATTAGGGAAAGTATAGGTATCCCCCAGACTGGCGACGAATTCTTTGAAGATTGGCGTATCGTGAATCTGTGTATATGCAATAAAGGCTGGAATGCCTTGCTCGTTCAGCATTTCAACAAACCGCTCTCTCTGGATCCCGCCGAATTTTAAAGGATTGTAGTAGAACATGTACATGTAGTGCGTATGGATCGTGCACTCTTCTTGACGGCTTTGTGGAATGATTCCTTCGATCTTTTTCATTTCCTCATCAAGAATGTGAGCATTGCGCTCGCGAAGCTCGTTTTGTTCAGTGAGACGGGAGGTTTGCGGCAACAAGACAGCTGCTTGGAACTCTGAAAGCCGATAATTGGAGCCTTCGACAAGGTGTTGATATTTCTTATCTCCAAAAGGTCGGCCGACATTGTGATATAGAAAAGCCTGTTCATACAGATCCTGTGATTTGGTGGTCAGCGCGCCGCCTTCCCCTGCCGTCATCAATTTAAACTGCTGGAAACTGAAAACCCCAGCATCTCCTATGCTACCTGCTCGTTTCCCCTTCCATTCTCCACCGTGTGCATGGCAAGCGTCTTCGATAATAAACAGGTGAAACTCATCAGCAATCTGCTGGAGTAGGTCCATATCGCACATATGTCCTGCCATATGCACCGGAATCATCCCTACTGTACGACTAGTCACAGCTTCCCGAACTTTTACGGGATCGAGGCAGAAAGTACCGGGATCGACGTCCACAGGAACAGGAATCGCCCCAAGGCTCATTACAGGCAATGCGGTCGAGATAAAGGTAAAGGCGGGAACAATCACTTCATCCCCCGGTTTTACTCCCAAGCTCGACATAACCAGCTGAATCGCGTGTGTACCGTTTGTAACGGCCAAAGCATGCTTCGTTTGATGCATCTCGGCGAACACTCGTTCAAATTCTTTTACTTTAGTGCCAGACATGCGCCACCACTGATGACTGCGTAAGGCTTCCAACAATTCTTTTTCTTCGCTTTCATTCGCCATCGGCCAGCTTGGGAATCTTTCTGTCAGGTTACTCATTTGCGAACACCTTCCAATTCTTTGATTTTTCCAAACATTTGCAAACCGTAAGCAATACCGCCCCAAAGCGCCGCATCCTCTCCCAGGGCGGAAAGTTTTACGCTGACATTCCGTTGCGGCAGAGTCCCCAGGAAATCTTGAATGTGTTTCTCAAGGGATCGATAATGGTCAGGGAATCTGCTCGCCATGCCTCCTCCCACGACCACCACTTCAGGATCAAAGAGACGTATAGCATTTGCAATACCAATAGCCAACATTCGAAGGGAATCGGTTACAATCCACTGGGCAGTTTCATTTCCTTGAGAGGCTAAATGAAACACTTCGCTCGCTCTCGTAATAGACAGTCCTTTGGATTGAGCTATTCGTTCCATCGCCCTGCCAGATGCGTACATTTGCAAGCAACCGATACCTCCGCAAGGACAGCGCTCTCCCCAAGGATCAACCGTTATATGGCCCAACTCGCCGCTTGCTCCTCTTGCCCCCGTATACAAATTTCCCTGTAAGACCAGCGAGCTGCCGATCCCGGTGCCAACTACTACATACAGAAGTTGTTGAACCGAGTGATCGAGTCCAAATGCGTATTCTCCCAAGGCTCCAAGATTGGCATCATCAAACAGCACGATAGGCTTGCCCACTAAGGCTGCGAACGTATCACGAAAAGCAAAGCCATTCCATTCGGGACGATTCGGCCAGGTGACAATCGTTCCTGAGGCATCATGCAACGCAGCGAGTCCAGCTACAATACCGCGGATTTCTCTTTGCGCCAGCTCTTCCCAATTGCTGATGACACCAGCCATTTGCGAAATCGCTTGACGCGGACCCGTGTCCTTCTCCAAATCGATCCTTATGGATTCCATCATCGTTGCACTCTCGAGATCAACGAGAGCCATCCTTACTGTGGAGCCTCCAAGATCAATCGTAACGAGGCATTCTCTCATGTGACAACAAGTCCTTTACGAGCAGATTGATAGAGAAGCTGGATCAGCTGAACGACTTTTTCCCCGTCCCTTACCGAGATGCCTGGTTGACTTTTTTCTCTGATACACGCCACAAGATGATCAGCCTGGCGCTTAAAAGCAAGGAGCGGATCTGGTTTCGTAGGGAAAGGTATATACTGCGCTTCTTGACCAGCTTGAGTGAACAACAGATGGGGCTGCTTGTACAATCCCTGATCGCTAAAGCCGAACAGGGTGCGTAACGTCAGGCTTCCGCGCTCGCCTTTCAGATGAATCTCCACAAAATCCCCGTCCACATCATCTTGCCAACTTACATGAAGCTTGCCGAGCACGCCGTTGGCAAACTGAATCATGCCTACTGCAGTATCTTCCACCTCAACCCTTTCTGATTCAAAGCTGCCCAGCCAATTGCTATACCCCTCCTGAGTGGAAACAGGGCGAGAATAAATACTGGCCAGGCAAGCAACTGGCTCATCGGCTTCTGTCAAATAAAGCAACTGGTCAATCATATGGCTGCCCAGATCAATGAGGACTCCGCCTCCGGAAAGTTGTTTTTGGGTAAACCAGCTACCCGGACGGGGTATTCCTTTCTTTCGACGCCAACTGACTTCACAGATTTGAATCTTGCCGATCTGTCCAGACCGGATTCTTGACCGCAACTCCTGAATATCATCACGGTAACGATTCACGAACCCCATCAACAAAACAGTTCCGGTTCCCTGCGCAATGTGGCGCAGAGCTACAGCGTCTTCTGCTGTCGTCGTCATCGGCTTTTCACATAAGACATGGATTCCCCTATCCAAGAAGAATTTCGTCAATTCGAAATGAGTATGATTGGGGGTACATAAAATCACCGCATCCAAAGGAACTTGTCCGATCTCACTAAGACTGGAATACGCCATTGCGCCTGTTTGTTTCGCCAAACGGCCAGCGCGAGTTGCATCTGTATCGTAAATCGCTTGAACTGACACGTTATCCATCGACATAAAGCTGGGGAGATGTGCGTATTCTGCGATCCAACCCGCTCCAATAATCCCTATGGAAATCTGACTCTTTTGGGCCAAAGCATTCATCCTTTTCATTTGTCGTATGTTCCTGCTCTTGACTCATTCGGTTCTAAGAAAGATTTACCCTTCACGTTTTTTCATTTTTATCAAATTTTACCATATCGCTACTTGTTACTACGGATTATGTCAACAGTTCAAGCGTGAAGGAAGTCACCCTTTTTTCTTTTTCGCACATGCCCATAAGTAGTTCTCGTAACGACTCCATTTCGCTCTGGTGTGATTGGTTGGCGCCCCTGCTGTAACTGAACTTGTAATATAGTTTAATGAGCGTGTTTCCATATAGTTCCCAATCATGACACAGTTTTTTATATTCGCTGGTCAACTGGTCGAATGCAGTCTCATTCACCCAGTTATTTTTATACAGAATCAGAGGCAAATGAATGGTAGATTTCCGAAAGAAATACGGATTTTTGATCGCCACGGCCTTACGCTGAAAATTCGGAAGGGATATCCCTAGCAATCTTTGCTCGATGCTATCTGCAAATCGCTGGATGACTGAAAGTCCATACGCTGTATAAATTGGTGAATTTTCCGAATGTATCCCCTTGATTTGGGTGCGTTCTTCCAGAAGGAGAGAATGGAGATTCCCTTTTATCAGCTCTTTTGTACATCTGGAAAAAAATTGTTGCTCTTCTTGCTCTTTGATTCGCGCCGCCAAGAGAGACGGGGCCTGTGCAGATGCAAAGGCCCGATCAAAACAATCGTAGGGAAGCATGTATTTCTCCATTTTACTTGGCTGCATGCAATCCTCGATCAAAAGATATGATTTCGTCTCTTCGTTGTAACCATAAAGAAAAGCAGGGTGTACGATATGCTGTTTTTCCGAGTCTACACCGGAGGGATAATAAAAGCGGTCCAAATCCACAAAAACATAGTAGCCGTTTCGTAAAAATTCCTTGATGGCGGGATGACCACTTTCTTCTTTTGCAAAGGAATAGGTTTGGAAATCCAAAACGGAAGAAAGATCTAACACGCGAACAACATCTAGCAGCAGCATTCCATCTTCATGTGCTTGACTTTTGTTTTCTGTCGTTTCATCCCTAGCGTCTTCTTCCAGCGAATGTAACTGATACTTTGTTTCTGCTAAGCATGGGGTATACTCAAAATTTTTATCGTGATTCATCAGGATCGAGATCAAATTGTTATTGACGCAATTTATCCATGTTCCATTAAAGGGCTCCACCGGGAGTGAAAACGCTTCCAACGATCTACACCTCCACACTTATCCTAGACCGGCTCACTCATCTCTCTGATGAACTGGTCCGCTTCGTCCGCTGTTATTTTTCCTTGCTCCAAATCATTCATGA
Organism: Brevibacillus sp. MS2.2; assembly: GCF_013284345.1. Lineage (NCBI taxonomy): Bacteria > Bacillati > Bacillota > Bacilli > Caryophanales > Paenibacillaceae > Brevibacillus > Brevibacillus sp. MS2.2. The sequence goes on along the minus strand of NZ_JABSUZ010000061.1, from coordinate 14,017 downwards.
TTTGTTCAATCGTCATGTTCCGTTTTATCGGAGTAGCTCGTTTTCTCTCAAGATAGGTAGCCATATCATGTACGGTCGGATAGGAGAAAATATCGGAGATCATAAACATGCCAGGATAGGCTGCATCCAATTCCTTTTGGAGCCTGACCGCAAGCAGTGAATTTCCGCCCAAATCTTCGAAGTTGGCAAAGATGCTGATCTCCTCAAGACCGAGCACTTTTGCCAAGATAAGCGCGATTTCCTGATCCCACTTCGTTATCTCCTGATGATCAGCTTCTTTTATGATCGCCGTTTCTCGGATAGACGAGTGTTCAAGTGTGCTGCTACTGCCAAGTGCGCGATCGATTGCCTTCTCGATACTCTCCGCAAGCACATAATCTTTTGCCAAGCTGTGTCCAATCGTTTCTTTTGTGAGTTTTGGCTTCAATTGACCGACGATGACCTGGCAAATGTCTGCTTCCAAAAGCTCTGTGAAGATCGCCGCTCCCTGACTTGGCGAGATGCTCTCGAAAAGGTTGTACTGATTGTCTGTATCGTACGCTTGACCCATTCCAACATCCCGCCACAGAGGCCAATTGATGGTAAGCGCTTGTCTCCCTGTTTGACGCATATAGGCTGCATACAGATCCATGTAACTGTTCGCCGCCACGTAATCACTTTGTCCGATACCGCCTGTCAACGTATGCATGCTAGAAAACATCACAAAGAAATCGAGATTGTCTTGCCGTGTGATTCGCTCCAATATCCAGGTGCCCCTTACCTTCGCTGCCATAACTTCCCGGATGCGGCTCTCTGGTTTGCGCACGAGCAATCCTTCCCCTGCTACCCCAGCACAATGGATCACGCCATGGATGGCTCCGGACTCTTTGCGGATTTTCTCAATCACTTCACGCATCTGGTCCTCTTGGCTAATATCTGCTGGATGAATCTGCACGATCGCGCCGTTTTTCTCCATCTCGTGGATAGAGGCAATCTGTTGGATCCTTCTCTGATCTTCCCCCTTAGATACGATGTCTGCCCACATGTCTCGCACGGGCAATCCTTGCCGACTGATCAGGTGGATTTTCGCAGGACTCAAACGGCTGATCTGTTTGCCGATTTCCAAACCCAATCCTCCGGTCCCACCTGTAATCACATATACGCCGCCTGCATTGATCACTGGCTTCTCGCCTGTGGCTGCCAGGGTAGTTTCCTTCAATCGCTCCACGTACCGCTTGTTGTTGCGATAGGCAACTTGGTACGGGGCATCTGTGACCGCAAATTCTTCGATAATCAATTTCGGATCGGTATAAGCATCGATATCAATGAACCGGATACGTACATGAGGAAATTCTTCTCGTGCTACTTTGCCAAGGCCCAGCAAGCATCCATGCTCTGGGTGAAGGGGCATCTCGTCTCCCGTTACTCGGTTGCCCTGATCGCACACGAGGATGATTTCTAACTCTTCACCAGCAGAATGAGCAAAGAGACTGTCTAGCAAGTAATACAGACTGGAAAAGCCTCTTTCCTCCGCCTTGCTGAGTCCGTCAACATCCTGAATCTCCGTTTCCGTCATGCTCATCAAATGGATAATTTTCTTAATCTTTTTCGCCTGCCATTGCGGCCACAAGCAATGATAGTCTTCACGATCCTTGGCTTGGCTGTAAGCGATCTCGCTCAGTTCTCCATAAATGTCGCGTAGATGCTCCTGAAGTCGCTCGGCAATCTCTCCCTCCCCTTTGAACACAGCCACGGCCTCTTCAAGCACAGTCTGCGGCTTTTCACGGGATGAAGATGGTGCCTCCTGGAGAATCCAATCCTTTTCGTAATAGCTCGCCCTCGTTATCTGGCCATTTACCTGCTTGATGGTATATCCAACTATTTCAGCGAGTACCTCTCCATCGGCATTCAAAATATCGATGTCAAAAGTTGCTGTTTGGTTTCCTTCTCCCTGCGCGCGCCTTTTTACATAACTGTAAATAGCAGGAGGAATAGGGGCGTGAACCCGGATCTCCTGATAGTAAAAAGGCAGATACAAAAGGTCATCCATGCTGCGTATCGCGATATTGACTGCATTGTCCATCATAGCTGGATGATAGAGGTAGTGTGCCGTTTCTTCACGATAGGAATCTGCGAGTTGGATCGCAACCAAACATTCCGTGGCTCCTATTCGAAGCCCTTTGATATTGTTCCAGTGTGGTCCTGTCGTAATAAAGCCTCCGCTCGGCTGCAGGTCAGTTGTGCTGGAAGCAAACGTACTTTGCAAGGCCAGCAGGTCTACGCGTTTTTGCTCCTGCGTGGAACGACACAGTTTACCCTCCGCATGCTTGCGCCAGGAGCCATCTGCTTGATCCTTACTGGCGATATAGAAGTGATTTTCGTCGCCCTCTTTTTTTACCGTGATTTGCAGTTCATGGGTCTCCTCTTCCTGAAGCGAAAAGGGCTGCAAAAAGGCGAGGTCCTTGATGACAGTGAGACCGCCTTGTTGTCTGCCAACTTCGAGCAGCATCTCGATATACGCTGTGCCGGGCAAGACATACTCGCTACCCACCATGTGCTCGTGGAAGACCCAGTCTGTTGTAACGGAAAAGGCTGTCGTATACACCGTCTGCTCGATAGTGTCGCAAGTATATCCGCGAAGCAGTGGGTGTCCTAACGCTTGTGGAGCGGTCTGCCGATATCCTTGATTGCTGCTTTCTACCCAGCAACGAGTTTTATGAAACGGATAGACGGGGAGGCTTAGGCGATTGCACATGGACGGGTCGTATAATTGCTTCCATTCAATAGCCGCTCCCAAAACATATAGCTCCCCCAAAGAGTGATAGAAGGACATTTCTTTTCCTCGGGTAGCCTTAGAAGTGAGCAAGTCTCTAGCTTGCAAGGACAACTCCTGCTTTTCTCGCTCTGTCCATTTCTTCTTCAGGTTGTGCGGATGATCGGCTGATGATCCTCTGCTGACAACCACTTCGTGAATCTGGTACAATACCTGCTCACTAGAGGCAAGACCATGTCTCTTCAGATATTCCAGCTTGCTGAGCAGATCGTCGTAACCTGAGAAGATGATCATCAATCGATGGTTGTAATGGCCGCGTCCCGTGCTCGCTGTGTAGCACAGGTCCTGCAAATCAATTTGCTTGTTCCTGTATAAATAAGCGACATAGTCTGCCACCAGCTTGGATAGTACCTGCTCATCTTTTCCAGATAGCGGAAGCAAATAGAGAGAGGGCTCGTCCTTTTTCGTGTATAGCTGAACTTCTGGAGCCTCCCCTACTACCATGTGGCAATTGGTTCCGCTAAAGCCAAACGAACTGATACCCGCGATTCGCGGTCCTCCCGAAGTTGTCCAATCCCGGAGACGATCATTCACATAGACGGGCGAAGCAAAGAAATCAATAAAAGGATTCGCCTCCAGAAAGTTGATGCTCGCCGGAATTTTGCGGTGGCGCATAGCCAGCAACACTTTTAGCAAGGATGCTAGCCCTGATGCTCCGACAGTATGTCCGATGTTCGTCTTAACCGTTCCAATGGCACAAAACTGCTTTTTCTTTGTATAGCGGGAAAAAGCTTTGACAAGACCATCAATCTCGATCGAATCTCCCAATTGGGTTCCAGTTCCATGCGCTTCGATGTAGGAAATCGCTTCGCCATCGATGCCCGCCTCCTGCCATGCTCGACAAATGACTTCTTCCTGCGCACGAGCATTCGGTGCCGTGATCCCGTCTGATGTTCCATCGTTGTTTACTGCGCTTCCTTTAATCACGCCGTAGATATGGTCTCGATCCCGAATTGCATGCTGAAGAGGCTTGAGGATGACGGCACCCACCCCTTCTCCCCAAACTGTTCCATTCGCCTGTTTGTCAAATGTGCGGATCAGATAATCTTCCGACTCGACTAGACCAAGCATCGGATTTTTGATTGGGCTGTAATTAATGTGAATCCCACCTGCGATCGCCATGTCGCAAACGCCCGATACAATGGCTCGGCACGCTTCATGGACGGCAACCAGTCCGGAAGAGCATGAAGTATCAATGACAAGGCTCGGACCCTTTAAATTAAACCAATAGGAAATTCGACTAGACAGAATGGCTGACCACGTGCCAGATAGCAACAAAGGATCTTTTTCCGCCGCATTGTCTCGATACCATTGTCCCCAGGTATGATCCGTACCGATATATACACCTGTATTCGTTCCGCTGATGTCTTTGTAATAGTATCCTGCGTCTTCCAGGGCTTGATAGGAAGTTTCCAACATCAATCTTTGCATCGGGTCCATGAATTTTGCTTCGACAGGAGAGATTTGGAAAAAAGCAGGGTCAAACTGATCAATGCGATCCAGATATCCGCCCTTAAAGAACCATTGATTTTTTTCCACTTGCCCCAATAGACGTTCATCGATACAATCCCGAACGCGTGAATCAGGAAACTCATCGATGCAATTTTGCTGATGCTTCAGTTGCTCCCAAAAGTGAGCCAGATCCTCTCCTTTCGGAAATTTGCCTGCCATGCCGACAATGGCAATTTCTTTGTCCACCATCGGCTCTGCAAGCTTCTGACACTGCTCCAATAGCGCTGCTGCATCTGTCGGATTCATTTTTTTGGTAGCGACTAGTTCAAAAATAAGTTTTTCTACTGCCGTCATTACACACCTCCTCCCTTATTTTTGTAGGCATCAAGTGCTTCGTGCACGGATATTTCTTGACTGGCTAATCGCTGCAACAAATCCAGTGTCGTTGCTGCACTGACAGTGCTGCCATTGAGTTGCTGGTGCTTTTTCTCTATGTAATCCGCCATTTCCGAGATCGTCGAATAGGTGAACACATCTGAGATATTCAAGATCGGTCCATATTTTTCTTCCAAGAGCCTGAATAGATAGACAGCCAGGATAGAATTGCCTCCCAGACTATTAAATTTGGCAGAAAGGCGTATTTCTTTGACACCGAGAACTTGTGCCCAAATCATGGCGACTTCTCTTTCTGTGGCGGACAAGGCAGATTCATCTTTATCCAAGATGTGTAGATGTTCTTTTTGAGCAGGGCGATCCGCTTTTTCCTCTCGCGGAGATTCCAACTGCGTTCGTAAAAAGCTCGCTAACTGGTTGCTTAACACATAATCATGCCCCAAGCTTTGTCCAATGGCTTCCTTGGTGAGTCGGCGTTTCAGTTGACCGACAATCACCTGATTTTGGTCTGCATGCAAAAGCTCTGTAAAAATCGTTGCTCCCTGTCTTGGCGCAAGGCTCTCGAACGGACTATGTCGATTGTCCACCTCGTACGCTTTCCCCATTCCAACGTCTTGCCACAGTGGCCAGTTGATAGTAAGAGACTTTCTGCCTCGTTGGCGCATGGAGGCTGCATACATGTCCAAGTAACTGTTTGCCGCCACATAATCGCTCTGTCCAGCTCCGCCTGTCACCGTGTTCATACTGGAAAACATCACAAAGAAATCAAGGTCGTCATCTCCTGTGAGCTGATCCAATATCCATGTGCCTCTCACTTTGGCCGCCATGACTTCCCGGATGCGGCTTTCTGGCTTGCGAACGAGCAGTCCTTCTCCTGCCACTCCCGCACAATGGATCACTCCGTGGATAGCGCCAGAATCAGAGCGGATTTTTTCGATCACTTGGCGCATCTGACTCTCTTGACTGATATCTGCTGCATGAATCTGAACACTCGCGCCGTTACTCTCCATTTCGCGGATTGCAACGATCTGCTCAATTTGTCTTTGCTCTCCTCCGTTGGTAACGATGTCCTCCCACATCTCTCGGACTGCCAATCCTTGTCGGCTGATCAGGTGGATGTTTACCTGATTTAGACGGCTGAGCTGCTTGCCGATTTCCAGGCCTAATCCCCCGGTCCCGCCTGTAATCATATACACACCGCCAGATTTAATAACGGGTACTTCGCTTGTTACTTCCAGCGTCGTTTCCTTTAATCGTTCCACATACCGCTTGTTGTTGCGGTAGGCTACTTGATACGGCGCATCTGCTACAGCAAACTCTTCGACGATCAAATTGGGATCGGTATATGCATCGATATCGATAAACCGGATACGGACATGGGGGAATTCTTCCCGCCCTACTTTACCAAGGCCCAGCAAGCACCCATGTTCAGGACGGAGGGTCGTTTCGTCCCCCGTAACACGATTGCCATGATCGCACACGAGGATGATTTCCAGCTCTTCACCAGAAGAATGAACAAAGAGACTGTCAAGCAAGTAATACAGACTGTAAAAGCCCCTTTCTACCGCTTCGTTGAGTCCCCCTATGTCCTGAATCTCCGTATCCGTCATGCTCATGAAATGGATGACTTTTTTCATTTTTTTCGCCTGCCATTGCGACCACAAACGGTGATAGTCCTCACGATCCTTGACTTGGCCAATTGCATCCCCGTAGGAGACTTCAACGATGTCTTCATAGACATTGTTCAGACACTTCCGAAGCCGCTCGGCAACCTCTCCTTTTCCTCTGAACACTGCCACTGTCTCGCCAGAAGCGGCTTGCTGCTTTTCATCGGATGGGGGTGGGGCTTCCTTGCAAATCCAATCCTTTTCGTAATAGCTCGCTGTAGTCATCTGGGCATTTACCTGCTTAATGGTATACCCTTCAATTTCAACGAGCACCTCGCCATCGGGATTCAATATGTCGATGTCAAATGTTGCTGTTTGGTTTTCTTCCCCTTGTGCTCGCCTTTTCACATAGCTGTAAATGTCAGGTGGTATAGGGGCATAGACCCGAATCTCCTGATAGTAAAAAGGCAGATACAAATGAGCATCGATGCTCCGTATCGCAATATTGGCGGCATTGTCCAGCATGGCCGGATGATAGTGGAAATGAGCCGTTTCTTCGCGATAGGAATCTGCGAGTTGAATGGAAACTAGACATTCCGTCTCGCCCGTTTGCAGCTCCTTCATGTTGTTCCAGCGTGCTCCTGTCGTAATGTAGCCCCCGCTCGATTCTACATCGGTTGTGCTGGGAGCCTCATGGAACGTCCTTTGCAGAGCAGACAGGTCTAAGCGCTTTTGCTCACGCGTCGAGCGGCACAGTTTTCCTTCCGCATGCTGGCGCCAGGAGCCATCTGTCTGATCCTTGCTAGCGATAGAGAAGTGATTTTCGTCGCCTTCTTTTTTCATCGTGATTTTCAGTTCATGACTCTCAGATTGCTGAAGTGAAAAAGGCTGCAAAAAAGCAAGGTCCTTGATGACAGTGAACTCGCCTTGTTGTTTTCCTACCTCTAGAAGCATCTCGATGTACGCCGTGCCAGGCAAGACATATTCGTTTCCGACCATGTGCTCGTTCAGGACCCAGTTATCTTTGACAGACAATCCGACTACATAAGTAACTTGATCAGAAGTATTTTCACCCAAACTTGTGAGCAATGGATGCTGGGACTTCGGTGAGCTTAGTAGCTTGTTATCCGCATAATCCTCCTGATTAATCCAGCAACGAATTTTCTGAAACGGATAAACCGGCAAACTTAATCGGTTGCACGAAGCCCCGTCAAATAAACGCTCCCATTGGATTGCGGCCCCCGCTACGTATAGCTCACCCAAGGACAGATAGGAAGACAAATCTTTATCTGAAGCGTCGTGAACCGTTGCTGTAACGTTGCCACTCTCCCCTTCATGAACCTGATACAACACCTGCTCCCCCGATGCAAGGCCGTGTCTTTTCAGATGCTCCAGTTTACGGATCAGATCGTTGTGATCTGTAAAAATGATCGCCAATCGATGGCTGTAATGACCGCGTCCCGTGCTCGCCGTGTAGCAAAGGTCCTCTAGATCAACTTGACGGTTTTGGTATAAATAAGCGGTATATTCCGCAACTAGCCTCGTTAGCACCTGTTCTTCCTTGGCAGATAACGGTAGCAAATAGAGTGACGCTCCGTTTTTTTGCTTAAAAGGTGCGGGCGGGGCCTCTTGCAATACCATGTGGCAATTGGTCCCGCTTAATCCGAATGAACTGATGCCAGCCGTTCGGGGTCCTCCAGAAGGCGTCCACTCTCGTAGCTGGTCGTTCACATAGACAGCCGACGAGCTAAAATCTATATTTTTATTCGGCTTTTTAAAATGGAGAGAAGGGAACAACTTTTGGCTTTTCATGGAATAGATGACTTTTACTAAACCGGCAATCCCGGCCGCATGATCGAGATGTCCAATATTGGTCTTAATGGAACCGATGGCGCAAAACTGTTTTTTCTTTGTATAGCGGGAAAAAGCACGTGTAATTCCCTCTATTTCAATCGGATCGCCTAGCCTCGTTCCCGTTCCATGTGCTTCGATATAGGTGATGGTCTCAGGGTCGATTCCAGCATCCTCCCATGCCTGGCAGATGACTTCCTCCTGCGCTTGCGAATTGGGGGCGGTGATGCCGATCGAATTGCCGTCCTGGTTGATTGCGCTGCCTTTGATGATGGCATGTATATGGTCCCGGTCCTCTAAAGCTTTTTTCAACGGCTTTAGTAGAACGACACCCATTCCCTCGCCTTTTCCGGTTCCATTGGAGCTCTCATCGAATGTTTTGGTTCTTTCGTCAGATGATTCAATACCGATTTTTACATGCTCGTGGCTTTTCAGCGGGAACAGATTCAGCTTGATCCCCCCTGCCAATGCCAAGTCACAAGACCCTTCGATAAGTTGGCGGCAAGCAAAATGAATCGCGACGAGAGAGGAAGAGCACGCCGTGTCGATGGCGATGGCTGGCCCCTTCAAATCCAACAGGTAAGAAATCCGGCTGGCGATAATGGATTGGATATTGCCAGGAATAGCGATGCCCATAGCTTCCGGTGCTAGAAGCTGAATCCCCCTCTTATACACTTCGCCAAAATCTGTGCTATAGCCAATAAATACCCCTGTCTTGCTTCCTGCTAACCTCAAACCTCCGTAGCCAGCTTCTTCGATTGCTTCCCAAGCCAATTGCAAAAACAAGCGTTGATTCGGGTCCATTAAGCTGGCTTCTCGTGGGGATATCTGGAAAAAGCCAGGATCAAATTGATCAATCTCTGACAAATATCCCACGCAGTCAAAACGGGCTTTTTCTTTTTCAACCTGAAGCATCGGGAGGAAAAGGGCGGCATTTTCTCTCCGGTTTGCCGGAATATCCTGGATGGAGTCTATGCCCAAGTGGAGAAGCTTTTCCATCCCGGAAACAGTGTCAGCATGGCCTAACCGAGACGCGATTCCCACAATGGCAATATCTTTTTCTACTTCCTTTTGCTGATCCTGTCGCAAATAATGAATGAGGTGGGCGGCAATGTTTTTATCTAACTTGCCAGAGCCGACATGCTTCAGGATATAGGAGTACATCTCTTCTTTTTTTGCCATAAGCTTACTCTCCTAATTTTTTCAGGATATCTTCTACCGATGCTTCCCCTTCGCTAAATTCATCCAATAGCTGTAAAATATCGCCGATTTCTTCTGATTGCCCTTCCCTCTTCACTCTTGGCTCTCCTTGATCTGACTGGACTTTTTGAATGTGCTGCGCCATGGCACTAATCGTTTTGCACTCGAACAAATCGATGACCTTGATTCGCTGCGGATACTTCTCTTCAATTTTGGCTTGCAATTGAACGATCAGATGCGAATTTCCTCCGAGATCAAAAAAGTTCTGCTTTGTCCCGATCTGTTCGATGCCCAGCAACTCTCGCCATATCTGGAGCAAAAAGCTTTCCACTTCATTTCTAGGCACATGCAGCTCACCTTGCTCCACGGAATCATGTGGAAGAGTCATAGCCTGCAACGTTTTTCGATCGATTTTTTGATTGGAGGTAACGGGCATCGCCTCCAGGCGTACAAATCTCGCCGGGATCATATAAGAAGGAAGCAACTGACGCAAAGATTCTTGAAATTCCGGAACCCCGATGTCTCGGGTCGATGTATAATAGCAAATCAATTTATTGGATTCACTTTCTTTGACAGCTACAACGACAACGGACTTGATCCCTGGCATTGCTTCGATTTTATGTTCGATTTCCCCCGTTTCAATCCGGTATCCTCTTACTTTGACCATTCCATCGTTGCGTGAAATATATTCAATCTGTCCATCCATCCCATATTTGCCCAGATCTCCAGTATGATAAACGATCTGATCCGTAAAGGGATGGGAGCGAAATGCTTGTGCGGTCTTCTCCCTGTCACGGAAATACCCTGGGGTAACACCAGCACCACTTATGCAAATTTCACCCGATACCCCAGTTCCGCACAAATTTCCATCTTTGTCCAAAATACAAATTTGATTGTTCAGAATTGGCTGACCAAGCGGGACAATCGATTTTCCCTTCAACTCACTTTCCACTTCGTAACACGTAGCCCATATGGTTGCTTCCGTCGGCCCATACATGTTGTACAGTTTAGCGTTGGGGAAATAGCTTCGAATCTCTTTGGCTAGCATGGGACTCCAGGCTTCTCCGCCGATCAGAATAGTTTCAAACTGTTGCAAGCAAGCCAATTGTTGCCCATCCTGTTGAGCAAGACCAAGCATGAATTGACTGATCAAAGTAGGAACAGAATGCCAGACATTAATCCGATTTTCCGCTAGATAGGAAAATAACAAAGCGGGGTCCCTTAAGCGCTCTGGTGACACAATATGCAAGGTTGCTCCACTCGCCAAGCAGCCAAACATTTCAAAAACTGAAATATCAAAACTGACAGAAGTCACCAGCATCATATTATGCGCAGGTCCCAGACGGAATTGCTGCTGACTCCATAAGAGATAATTGATAACATTTTGCTGGGTAACCATGACCCCTTTCGGCGTTCCAGTCGAGCCTGAGGTATAAATAACGTACATTAACTCAGATTCCGGTCCATCAACAGTATCCGTCGATTGCTTATGGATATGTGAATTGCCATAGTACCGAAGATGACCAGTCGTTTCTGCCAATAAGTCATCCCCCGATACATCCACAATCATCTCCAGATGAGTCCCTGCGATTTCCTCAAGTATTGGAATGAAGCCTTTTTCCGACAAAACCGTTTTCAGTTGGCTATGACGGATCATATAAGCAATGCGTTCGTTTGGAAAATCAACATCCAACGGTATATACGGACGACCGGACTTAAGTATCCCCAAAAGCGCGATGACTATCTCGATGCCTCTTGGCAAATAGACGCCGATTGGTTCCCGCTGCTCCTGCCCGATGATTTGCGTAAGGAACGCGGCCAATTGGTTGGATTGCTCATTTATTTGTTTGTAGGTAAGACTCCTTCCCTCAAAAACCACTGCGATCTGATCGGGATTTTTCTTCACTTGCGCCTCAAATAACCGATGTACCTGGTTCGGGGCATCCATGACGACAGAGGGCGGATTGAACATTCCGAACATGTTTGCCTTGTGCTCGGCATCCAATAACTCATAGCGGCTAAGCAAGGCTTCCGGATTATCAATGACCTGATCAATTAAAAATGAAAAATAGTCAACATATTTCTTGATAGTTCCTTCTGCAAACAGCGTCGTCTTGTATTCCATCCTTACTTCCATTTGCTCCTGTTCCATTTTGCAAATGCAGCTCAGATCATAGAGACTGATGCGGTCATTATCTTGCGGGACGTTATCGTATAGCTGGAAAATCGTGGAGAAAACAGGCGTTCTGCTCTGATCTCTATCCGGGTTCAGCTTCTCGACGAGGGTATTGAACGGATATCGGCCATTAGCATAAGCTCGCACACATTTGTGTTTGATGGCCTCTAGAACCTCGTCAAAACGGGAAAGTCCACCAAAATCGACCCGAATGCAAACCATGTTCATAAATAAACCGATGACGTTCTCCCACTCCTGTTTTTCCCTGCCGGAAACTGGGAACCCGACAATGATGTCGTCTTCTTGGCTAATTTTGTGCAGGAAAAGAAAATAGACAGCCAAGACTGTCATATACAAAGTGGTGGATCGATTTCTCGCAAGCAAACGTAATTGTTCGGTTTTCTCTTTCGATACCATGAATTTGATGTAACTGCCGTCGTAGACGAGAGAATAAGGGCGTTCGAAATCGGTTGGTAAGTTGAGTACCGGAAGCGGCTTAGCGAGCTCGTTCATCCAATAGTTCTCCATGTGCTGGAATTCCTCAGAATCAAGCCATCTTCTCTCCTGCTCCACCCAGTTTGCATACTGTAAAGGAACGGCTGGTAACTGGATTGCTCGCTTCGAACTGATTTGCTCATACAGCTCCATCAATTCCTGGAAAAATAAACCGACACTCCAGCCATCCGAAATGATGTGATGCATATTTACACAAATACGATGTTCAACAGCAGACAAACGATGCAATTCCATCCTGAACAATGGTTGCTCAAAATCAAATGGAGTGGCATTCTGCTCATCCAGTCGTTTGGCTGACAGCTCTTCTCGAAGAGGTTCCTGTTGATAATCTCTGTAATGAATGACATTTTTCCAATCAGGTAAAACGAATTGTTTCGGAATACCATCGACATTTTTGAAGACGGTACGCAACGAGGCGTGGCGCTTCGTCAAGACGTCTAGGGCTTGCTGCAACACATCCAGGTCAACCGCCATCTTCACGTGTTTGATGACTGGTAAATGATAGGCGGTCGTTTGTCGATCATAGTTTTGCAAAAACCAAATCCGATACTGTGCTTTGGAGAGGTCATGCCCATTGCTTTGCTCAGTTGTTGCGGATGGCTTCACAGGTGTCGCTTGCGATGGTAGCAAAGATTGGTCCAAATAAGCCGAAAGCTCAGGGATCGTTGGAAATTCAAAAATTTCAGCGATAGAGATAGGCTTATTCAGATGCGTATTTAAGAGATTCGCCATTTGCGTAGCGATAATAGAGTCTCCACCGACTTCGTAGAAGCTTTTCTGCAGATCAATTTCTGTTAACCCAAATGTGTTAGCCCAGACGTGTGCCAATTTTTTCTCGGTGTCTGTGAGTTCATCTTGATTTTTTCCGACAATGGAAATGTCAATAGAAAGAGCATCCCCAGCGGCAGACGGTGCTGCTCGATTGGTAACTTTCCGGACCATGCCAGGTGCCATATGCACCGGGAAACGTTTGGCTAGTGATTCATCTATCTCCTCAAAGCGTATATCCGCGATGATTACCCGTGGATGTTCGGGTAGGTTGGTAAATGCCTGAATGGCCTGAGCCGTTTTCAGCGGCTTGAACAGTCCGTTGCCGTCTGTCACGCCATAGTCCGCCGCCATGCCTGTTTCTTCCCACGCGGTCCAATTGATTGTCGTGGCACGAATACCTCGCTTGCGCAGGTAAGTGGCGAAGCCGTCCAGATACCCATTCGCGGCAACATAATCGCTCTGTCCCGGGCTGCCCTCCACGGTCGCCACGGAGGAAAACAGAACGAAGAAGTCAGGGCGCTCCTCCAGCAAGTTGTACAGCAAATAGCTACCCTCGATTTTCGGCTTGGTCACCTTCGTAAAGTCGGACCATGTTTTCGTAAACAGAAAACCGCTGCCTGCTACTCCTGCCGCATGAATGATTCCTTTGACCTCGCCGTATTCCTCACGTAGCTGTTTCAAAGTAACTGCTACCTGCTGCTCGTCGGCTATATCGCACGAGCAGACCATGATTTTGCTGCCTGATTGCTCAATCTCTTCCACACTCTCGATGATTCGCCGTGTTTTCATATCCGTGTCACTTTGCTTGAGCTCCTCCCAGACTTCACGAGGGGGAAGTCCGCTTCTACTGATTAAGCCCAGGCAGATTTTACTTCGGGATGCCAGATGCTTGGCAATCTCCAGTCCAATTCCGCCAGTTCCGCCGGTAATGAGATACAACCCGTCTTCTTGCAGCTCCAGTGGCTGAACAGGCTCCTCAACTGCGCAACGGCCGAATTCCTCCACATACCGTTCATTTCCACGATAGGCAACCTGGTAAGTAGCTGTTTCCGTGTATATTTCTGCCAAAAGACTTTCACAATCCGTATCCACGTCGAGATCGATACTGCGACACTTCACATTAGGGTACTCCGTATTCACTACTTTTCCCAGTTGGAACAGTGCCGTATGACACGGCTCAATCTCTTCTTCGCTTCCCGTCACTTCCCAGCCGTTCCGGCCCAGCACGACAAGCTCCAT
>NZ_JABSUZ010000060.1:0-25011 GCF_013284345.1 Brevibacillus sp. MS2.2 | reverse complement strand
AATACTAATCGGTCGAGGACTTATCCACACACTCTTAGCAATCATGCGTATTCAGTTTTCAGGGAATGAAACCAACCTCTTTACCCCAGAATGGGTAAGGAGGTTTTTCGTTTTTACAGTAAAAAGTCAAACTCGCGATTATTTTGTCGATAAGTTAGGCCGAATGACCGACAAGTTCCCTCTTGCAGACGGGTCTTGGGGTAGACTAACATGAGAAGGTACCTGATCCAGGCGTTGGAGTAGGCGAGGTTATGAAGGAGAATCGTTCATGAAAAAAATTCTAATCTTTTCCGCTTCCATCGGTAACGGACACAACCAGGCAGCGCGGGCCATGCAAGAAAGCTTGGCTGAGAGTGGTTGCACATCAATGATCATCGATACGTTGGAATATATTAGCCCCACCTTTCACAAGATTTTGCTGGAAAGCTATATGAATCTGCTAAGGCTGTCACCCAAGATGTGGGGCAGAATTTACCATAATACAGAAAAAACCCGTTTCTTCGATATGAATGTGCTGATGAATAAGTTATTGGCAAACAAACTGAAAAAGCTGATCAACAGTGTACAGCCTGATGCCTTTATTGCTACGCATCCGTTTGCAAGCTGTATGCTTTCCGTACTGAAAGGGAGAAATGATTGGAAGGAACCAATCTATACGATCATTACTGACTATACCATCCATCCTTCATGGATTAATCACCATATCAATTATTACTTCATCGGCCATGAACAACTGTATTACCTGTTAGACGTTTATCGACAGGACCATCAAAAATTCATTCCGATGGGCATTCCTATCATGAAAAAATTCAGCTTGCCATTGGACTCCGATTTGATTCGGCAAAAGCTTGGCCTCGCTCCTGGACAAAAAAGCATCATTCTGTCAGGGGGCGGATTGGGTCTCGGCTCGATGGAAAAGGTATTAGATGGGCTAGAAGAGATTAACATTCCGCTGAAAACCTTTGTATTAACAGGGACAAACGATAAGCTGTACAATAAAGTGATAAATCGTACGTATCGCCATGAAGTCGTTCCACTAAAATTCATCAATAACTTCCACGAATACTTGGAAACGGCTGATTTAATTGTCACCAAATCAGGCGGACTTACATCAGCTGAAGTAATGAGTAAACGGGTACCCATGATTGTTTACAACCCTCTGCCTGGACAGGAAGAGAGGAACAGCCACTTTTTGCTCAATAATGGATGTGCGGTACACGCGAATCTGTCAGAGCAATTGATTTATTTTATTGATGAACTATTGCATAGCCCGTCCAAGGTGGATTATATGCGGAGAATGGGACAGAAAATCTCGAAGCCAGATGCTGCACAAAGAATTACCGAGTTCATCATGGATGATATGAATATGTTGCCAGGGAAAGTAGAATAGCGGCCTAGCCAGACAAAATGGAGGAACCCATGACTGTACCATTCGCCATATTATTTGATATGGATGGCACGTTACTTCAAACAGAAAAGCTGTCCACTCCAGCATTTATTCGAACGTTTGACCAGCTTCGTCAAAAAGGGCTATGGCAAGGGGAAACCCCAGACGAACGTGAATTGATCAATGTACTGGGAATGACGATCGAGCAGATCTGGGACAAATTACTGCCGGGTGCGAGTGAGGAAGCTATTCGCTCAGCCGACGCCTTCTTGCTAGACAATGAAATCCAGTTACTCAAAGAAAGAGTGACCGAGCTATATCCGAATGTAAAATCAACCTTGGAAACGCTGCGAGAAAAAGGATTTGCTTTGTTTATAGCAAGCAATGGGCAGGAAGAGTACATCGATGCCATTTGCCAGGAATACGAATTAAAGCCGCTAATGACCGATCTGTACTCAGCTGGCCGTTTCCGCACACATTCCAAAAATGATCTGGTTGCCAAATTGTTGTCTGATTACAAAATCGGGCAGGCCATCATGGTAGGGGATCGTCACTCCGACGTGGAAGCAGGCAAGACAAACGGTTTATTTACCATTGGATGTGACTTTGGTTTTGCCAAACCAGGTGAGCTTGACGGGGCAGATGTCATCATCACCAGCTTCACACAGCTACTGAATCATTTGCCAGCAATCGACACCAATACACAAGAACAAACATAAACCATTCCTCAGGGAGTGGTTTTTTTGTTGATCATGTCCAAGTTTCAAGCGACCCTCTTTTGCCCACACTAGAATGTGTAAGGGACACTTGCGGGCACGCACTAAACCCATTATAATTAACGTCAAAGATAGTCAAAGTCAATAGGTAACCTCAGAAGAACATACACAGAGGAATAGGAGGCGATGACTTGCGTAACATCTCGGACATCATTGAACATCACTTGAAAAGCATCATTACAAACAGTCCCAATGGATCGATCGAGATTCAGCGTAGTGAGCTTGCCGACCATTTTCAATGTGTGCCGTCTCAGATCAATTACGTCATCAATACGCGCTTTACCGTTCAAAAAGGGTACATTGTAGAGAGTAAGCGCGGGGGCGGCGGGTATATTCGCATACGCAAGGTGCAGATTGTCAGCAAAGCACGCTTGCAGGAATTGCTAACAGAGGAACTGATTGGTGAGAGCATCAGTCAGAGCGTGGGAAATGCGATCGTAGAAAGACTATTTGAGGAAGGATTAGTCAACATCAGAGAAGCAACCTTGATGAAAATCGCTACCTCACGAAACGTATTAACGCTAGAAGCTGAATTGCGGGATCGTTTGCGGGCAAATATTTTAAAGCAGATGATCGCAGCAATCTTGTTGAAGTAAAAGGAGGTATGATGTTATGAACTGTGAGGAATGCGGAAAACGACCGGCGACACTTCATTTGACGAAAATCGTCAATGGCGAAAAAACCGAATACCATATTTGCGAGCAGTGTGCTCATGAAAAAGGGGACGTCTTTACCGGCTTTCACAACTTCAGCATCAACAATCTCCTGTCAGGACTTTTAAAATTTGATCCCATGCAAAAGAATGGACGCGAAACGGCAACGAATAAGCCGCTTCAATGCGAAACATGTGGACTCACATATTCTCAATTTAGTAAAAGTGGCCGATTTGGCTGTAGTGATTGCTACACTTTTTTGGGTGATCGACTGGACCCCCTTTTCCGCCGGATTCATGGAAACACACAGCATAGTGGAAAAGTACCAGAGCGGATGGGTGGCAAACTGAAGATCCGTAAAGAGCTGGAGCAACTAAAGCAAGCGCTGCAAAGTCATGTCGCCAGTGAAGAGTTCGAGAAGGCAGCAGAAATGCGCGATCGAATTCGAGCATTGGAACAAAAAATGGCCCAATCGTAGCAAGGGAGGTTAGCTGGTTATGTCCCAAAAGCAGTTTATGCAAAACCCGTGGAGCAATTGGATGAAAGGAGAAGGTCCTGATTCCGACATTGTCATTAGTACACGGCTGCGTATCGCCCGTAACCTGCGCCAGCACCCCTTTCCGTTATTGGCAACGGACTCACAGGGCGAGGAAGTCGTCAGAAAGGTAACGGAAGTAAGCGATTCGGAGGCAATGCGCAAAAGGCATCAGCTTCAGGTCATCCACATGGACCAAATTAATCCGTTAGAAAAAAGGGTGCTTGTAGAAAAGCATCTGATTAGCCCTCACCTGGCAGAGGAATCTCGCAAAGGTGCCGTATTACTTCGTGAAGATGAGTCTGTCAGCATTATGGTTAATGAAGAAGACCACATTCGAATACAGGTACTATTACCCGGGTTTCGTTTGAACGAGGCATGGGAAATAGGTACGAAAATAGACGACATTTTTGAGAAAAACTTGAACTACGCTTTCGACGAAACACGAGGATATCTTACAAGCTGCCCAACCAATGTGGGTACGGGAATTCGTGCATCTGTGATGCTGCACTTGCCGGCGCTGGTGATGACGCAGCAGATCAGTAGAATTTTACAGGCAATTAATCAAGTTGGTCTAGTCGTTAGAGGAATTTACGGAGAGGGCAGCGAAGCTCTAGGGAATCTTTTTCAGTTATCCAATCAGGTCACACTGGGGATGTCTGAGTCGGATATCCTTTCCAATCTCTACGGTGTAGCTAGACAGATTATTGAGCAAGAGCGTGTGGCACGTACTTATTTGCTGGAGCATACTCGGGTTTCGCTGGAGGATCGGATTTTTCGATCGTATGGTATCCTGATGTACGCCCGCACAGTAGAGTCCAAGGAGGCGGCTCAGCGTCTGTCCGATGTACGTCTGGGGATTGATCTAGGCATCATTCCGGATGTATCTCCGCTGGTTCTAAACGAACTGTTAGTCACGACACAGCCAGGGTTTTTACAACACCACGCTGGACAAAAGCTCACTCCGGACCAACGCGATGAAAGAAGGGCAAGGCTGATCCGCGAACGTCTGCGCGTAGTAGAATCACAAGAGTAATCGTAATGGTATCAAGCAATTGTTAACCATATAGAGAAAAAACACGGTTATACGGAGGTGTACGATATGATGTTTGGACGTTTTACAGAACGAGCACAAAAAGTACTGGCGCTTGCCCTGGAAGAGGCGGTTCGTCTCGGACACAAAGATATTGGGACAGAGCATGTGCTGCTGGGACTCATTCGAGAAGGCGAAGGGATTGCGGCGAAGGCATTGCAATCACTTGGGCTTGGCCTCGATAAAATCCAGAGCGAAGTGGAGTCGTTAATCGGGCGAGGAACCGAGCAGTCCGGTAGTAATTACACACCAAACTATACACCTCGCGCCAAAAAGGTTATTGAACTGTCGATGGACGAAGCCCGCAAGCTGGGTCATACCTATGTGGGGACTGAACATATTCTGCTTGGCTTGATCCGTGAAGGAGAAGGCATTGCTGCGAGAATCATGAACAATTTGGGCGTTAGCCTGAACAAGGCACGTCAACAGGTGCTCCAGCTTCTTGGCAGCTCGGAAATGATGGCATCTCATCAACCGTCTGGAGGGAACCCAGCGGCAAATACGCCGACACTGGACGGCTTGGCAAGGGATCTGACTGCAATCGCTCGTGATGGCGGGCTGGACCCTGTCATCGGTCGCCAAAAAGAAATCGAGCGTGTGATCCAAGTACTTAGCAGACGCACCAAAAACAACCCTGTTTTGATTGGGGAGCCTGGCGTCGGGAAAACAGCGATTGCAGAAGGTCTTGCCCAAAAAATCGTGAACAACGAAATTCCGGAGACCCTCCGTGATAAGCGCGTCATGACCCTCGATATGGGAACCGTTGTTGCGGGAACCAAATATCGCGGTGAATTCGAAGATCGTCTGAAAAAAATCATGGACGAAATTCGCCAAGCAGGAAACATCATCCTGTTTATTGATGAGCTACACACCCTGATTGGTGCAGGTGGAGCAGAAGGCGCTATTGATGCCTCCAACATTTTGAAGCCTGCTCTGGCACGTGGCGAGCTACAGTGCGTAGGTGCTACTACGCTGGATGAATATCGCAAGTACATCGAAAAAGACGCGGCACTGGAGCGTCGTTTCCAACCGATTCAGGTTGATGAACCGACAGCGGAGGATGCTATTCGTATCCTGCATGGCCTTCGTGATCGTTACGAAGCCCACCATCGTGTCAAAATTACCGATGAAGCAATCGAGCAGGCAGTAAAACTGTCTGACCGCTATATTACGGAACGCTTCCTGCCTGACAAGGCCATCGACTTGGTCGACGAGGCGGCATCCAAGGTTCGCTTGCAATCCTTTACGGTTCCACCAAACCTCAAAGAGCTGGAGGGACGTCTGGAAGAGGTACGCAAGGAAAAAGACGCTGCCGTACAATCACAAGAGTTCGAGGAAGCAGCAGCTCTTCGCGATCAGGAGCAAAAACTGCGTGAAGAACTGGATAAAACGAAAAAAGACTGGAAAGAGCGCCAAGGTCAGCTAAACATGGAGGTTACGCCAGAAGACATCGCACAAGTAGTGGCGAGCTGGACGGGTATTCCTGTGTTGAAGCTGAAGGAAGAAGAAACAGAGCGCTTGCTGAAGATGGAAGAGATTTTGCACGATCGCGTCATTGGCCAAGATGAAGCAGTCAAATCCATCTCGCGTGCGATCCGCCGTGCCCGTGCTGGTCTGAAAGACCCAAAACGCCCGATCGGCTCGTTTATCTTCCTTGGACCAACCGGTGTGGGTAAAACCGAATTGGCTCGTGCCGTGGCAGAGACGCTTTTCGGTGACGAGGATGCCATGATTCGTGTAGATATGTCCGAGTACATGGAGAAGCATTCCACCGCTCGGCTGGTAGGTGCCCCTCCTGGCTACGTAGGCTTTGACGAAGGCGGTCAACTGACCGAAAAAGTGCGTCGCAAGCCGTATTCCGTTATTTTGCTGGACGAAATCGAGAAGGCTCACCCAGACGTATTCAACATCCTCTTGCAAGTTTTGGATGATGGTCGTCTGACAGACTCGAAGGGACGTACCGTCGATTTCCGCAATACGGTTGTCATTATGACTTCCAACGTCGGAGCCAGCATGATCAAGAAAAATACGACGCTCGGCTTCACGACCAACGATTCGGAAAGAAAGTACCAGGATATGAAGGACAAAGTCATGGATGAGCTGAAGAAGAGCTTCCGTCCTGAGTTCTTGAACCGTATCGACGAAGTCATCGTGTTCCACTCCTTGGAGCAAGAGCACATCGAGCAAATCGTATCTCTCATGACAGAAGAGCTGCGTAAACGTTTGAAAGAGCAAGACATTGATTTCCAACTGACCGAAGAAGCCAAGAAAGTATTGGCAAAAGAAGGCTTTGATCCGGCCTATGGTGCGCGTCCTCTGCGTCGAGCTATCCAGCGTCACATCGAGGATAATTTGTCCGAGGAACTGCTCAAGGGTACGATCAGTAAAGGTGATACCGTCAATATCGAAGCTGAAGAAGGCAAGCTGGTAGTCAAGCGCCTTGAAAAAACGAAATCGTAAGCTGGGTTGAAACGTAATAGAATGCCTCCTGATTCGGGAGGTATTCTTTTTTTGGGTGCGTAATTATGATAAAAGTAGAGAAAGAAATCCAAGTGAGGGTGCGATTATGTCAAAGTATAAAACGAAATACGCGTGTCAAGAATGTGGCTATGAATCGCCAAAATGGATGGGAAAATGCCCGGGATGTAGCAGTTGGAACACTTTGGTGGAGGAAGTGACGGTTAAAACGGCACATCGCCACGAAGGGCTCAGCGGCGGCCAGCGCCAATCTGCGATTCCATTGACCCAGGTAGCCAGTGAAGAAGAGCCACGCATGGATACGACGATCGGAGAATTGAATCGTGTTCTTGGTGGAGGACTTGTTCCGGGTTCACTCATTTTGGTGGGGGGAGATCCGGGAATCGGGAAATCGACATTGCTTTTGCAGACATCATTTGCCTTGGCTCATCAAGGGGCGAAGGTTCTCTATGTATCTGGAGAGGAGTCGGCAAAGCAAATTAAAATTCGCGCAGATCGACTCCATTTGCAAACGCCGCCGATGTTTGTATTGGCAGAAAATGATTTGGATTTGATCGAACAGCATATTAATCAAGTAGACCCGGATGTGCTGATTATTGACTCGATCCAGACCGTGTTTCACCCGACCATCCAATCGGCTGCGGGGAGTGTCGCACAAGTGCGGGAGGCTACTGCCCAATTGATGCGGATTGCAAAAGGGAAAGGAATTGGTACCTTCATCGTCGGTCACGTTACCAAGGAAGGCTCCATCGCTGGTCCGCGTATGCTTGAGCATATGGTGGATGCTGTTCTTTATTTTGAAGGAGAGCGCCACAATACATTTCGAATTTTGCGCGCCGTCAAAAACCGCTTTGGTTCGACAAACGAAATCGGGATTTTCGAGATGAAGGATCGCGGTTTGGAGGAAGTGGCGAATCCATCTGAGATATTTTTGGCAGAGCGTCCATTTGGTGTTGCGGGCTCCACGGTCGTAGCCAGTATGGAGGGCACGCGTCCCGTTTTGGTTGAGCTGCAAGCTCTCGTTGCCCCGACCAGCTTTGTAACGCCACGGAGAACGGCAACAGGGGTCGATCATCAGCGTGTGGCGATGATCATGGCAGTGTTGGAAAAGCGCATGGGCATGATGCTGCAAAATCAGGATGCTTATGTAAACGTAGCAGGCGGGGTCAGATTGGATGAGCCAGCCGTTGATTTGGCGATTGCCGTAAGCATTGCAAGCAGTTTCCGTGACCACGCTACCAATCCGCATGATGTCGTTATCGGCGAAATTGGCCTGACTGGTGAGGTGCGCGGTGTCTCCCGAATTGAGCAGCGAGTACGAGAAGCACATAAATTAGGCTTTAAGCGTGTCATCATCCCTGAGAAAAACATCCGCGGTCTGGATGCGCCAGCAGATATTCAAGTGATTGGTGTGAGCAATATTGCCGATGCGTTGAACGAGGTGATAAGGAGGTAGGAGTGGGCATGCAGGGGAACATCAAAAGAGCTCCGCAATTCGGTGATGTGCTTCGTCTCGTGGCACCCGGCACACAGCTTCGTGAAGGGTTGGAAAATGTTTTACGGGCCAAAACCGGGGGCTTGATCGTCATTGGGTGCGGTCCGGAGATGAAGTCAATTGTCGATGGCGGTTTTTCCATCAATTGTGATTTTTCTCCTGCCCATTTATATGAATTAGCGAAGATGGATGGGGCGATTATAGTAAGTGAAGACGCAAAACGCATTCTGTACGCGAATACGCAAATCATCCCACCTTCTTCAATCCCTACGAGCGAGACGGGGACACGTCATCGTACAGCGCAACGGACAGCCATTCAAACGAACCATCTGGTCATTGCTATCTCTCAACGGCGCAATGTGATCACGCTGTACCAGGGAAATTTCCGGTATGTCTTAAGCGAAATCAGCGTCATTTTGGCCAAGGCGAACCAAGCTGTATCTACCCTTGAGAAATACAAGGCTGTGCTTGATCAAACGCTGACGAATCTCGGTGCGTTAGAATTCGAGGAGCTCGTTACGTTACATGAAGTTGCTTCGGTTTTGCAACGGATTGAGATGGTATTACGTATTAAGACAGAGGTCTCCAAATACATATGTGAGCTAGGGGTAGAAGGAAGGCTCGTCAGTATGCAGTTGGAGGAACTGGTTTCAAACATTGAGGAAGAGGCCCATATGCTTATTCGGGATTATTCTCGAGATCCATCCTATTCACCTGATCTTGTGCTTCGGGACATGAAAAAATTGAACTCGGAGGAAATGCTGGAGCTCACCTCTTTTTTGCGAACGCTGGGGTATTCCTCCAATGCCAGTATGCTGGATGAATCCGTTTCCCCTAGAGGTTATCGGATCCTTTACAAGATCCGGCGTTTGCCCGTTACGATCATCTCGAATCTGGTAGAACATTTTCATCATCTGCCGCGAATCATGATGGCAACGATTCAGGAATTAGACGAAGTGGAAGGCATTGGCGAGGTTCGAGCAAGAGCGATTAAAGAGGGACTGAAACGGATTCAAGAACAAGTGTTCATTGACAGACACATTTAAAGTAGAATAGGATAAAGGCATTATTTGTATTCAGCATTTGCCTAAGGGACTTGGATAAAAACAAGGTCAACAGGATAACCTGCTCCTTACGCAAAAGAAATCAGGAGGTAGTCTATGTTCGTGAAATCGTTACCGAACATACTAACCGTAAGCAATTTGTTTCTGGGAGTTTTAGCAATTATTCTTGCGTTTCGAGGCGATCAATACGTCGAATATGCAGCGATTACAGTGATCATTGGTATGCTGGCAGACGGGCTGGATGGACGTGTAGCTCGTATGCTGAATGCCCAAAGCGAGTTCGGAAAGGAATTGGATTCACTTTCTGACGTCATTACATTTGGGATTGCGCCAGCGTTCATCATGTATGTTGTCGTCTTGCAACACTTTGATTTGCTTGGGATTCTCATTACAGCCATTTTTCCGATCTGTGGTGCGCTGCGTTTGGCGCGTTTTAACGTACAGGCCGGGGTTCCGGGGTATTTCATCGGTTTGCCGATTACGGCAGCGGGAGGCGTACTGGCTACGCTCGCACTTTATCACCAAGTATTCACTCCGGTATTGCTTGCCGTAAGTATGTTGCTCCTTGCCTTTTTGATGGTATCAAAGGTCAAGTATCCTAACTTTAAAAAAGTGGGGATTCCAAAGTCTGCTTACTGGATCACACCCATTATCATCGCGATCGTGGTTGTTGTAGCGATTAAGTATCCGCAGCAATTTCCAAAAATCGTCTTCCTGCCACTTGCTTTTTATGCATTGTACGGAATAAAAAAAAACGTTGACTTTCTCGTCAAAAAATTACGCAAGCGTAAAAACAAAGAGGAAGAATCTGTACCGTTTGAATAGTTACGGCATAAAAAAACCCACACTTCAATGTGCGGGTTTTTCTTTTTTGTATGCAACTTTTTTTAGGGTTCATTCGTAATACGAGTAACGGACTTTTAAGACAGATTGAAGACACCCAAAGTATTCAATCGGTTGGATTCTTTCTGAAGCACGTCTTCTAGCTTAATGTCAGTAATATTGCACAAGGCAGTGAGGTAAAAGAGGTTTTTGCCAAGCTCAGCAGTAACTACATCGCGACAATGCTCGCACAGCGGTCCGTTAAAGTGAGTGTCCAAATGGGACTTGTTGTCCTCCAGATTCATGTTCGAATCGTACGTCTGTTTTTTGGCAACCACTTCGACACAGCCGCATTCGGTGATGGCTTTTGTCAGTGAACGGTTAATGCGGGATGCCGTTTCCTGAACTTTGGACATGACGTCCAGTACGCTACGATGTCTGATCAAAAGCTCGGATACTTGCGTTTGAAAGTCGTCTATGTTTCGATTGTCCATCTGGTTCACCTCTGCTTTAGGCTGTTGGTATCGTCATAATTTTCTCTCATTACGATACTGACATTATAAGAAGGGAGTCAGCTTTCTGTCAATTTATCATCGAAGGAAACGAGTGTTCCCGGGTTGACGAGAAAATGACAACTATGTTAAAATTTTTGGCTATTTGACATGGCAAAATCTTTTTTGCTATAGTGAGGGAAAGTAAAATGAAGCATTATAATCATTTGGAAAAAAATAGGGTTTTACTCTTAGGCTTCTGTCTATATTAGTAAAAGGAGGTGAAGGCATGTTACGCCGAGTAGGAAAATTCATTTTTGTTTTGATAGGTGGCGGATTGGGGTATCGATTTGGTGACGAATTGTTCTCGTTGCTCGACCCACTGTTAAACTTTGGTGTAGTAGCCGGATCGCAATATATTGGGGCTGTACTAGGTGCCATCTTGTTTTTCTTTTTAGCGAATTGGGTTGTGGATTATGTTCTGCGCATCGTTCGATGGGGTGAAGAGACACTCGTCAAAATGCCGGTTGTCGATGTGATGTTCGGAGCGATGGGATTGATTAGTGGTCTTATTGTTGCATTCTTATTATTCCTGCCCATCAGTAAAATTCCGATTCCATTTGTAGGAGATCTTTTGCCGTTAATTGTTTCCGGGTTGCTCGGTTATTTGGGCTTCCAGGTAGGATTTCGCAAGCGGGACGAGATTATGTCGGTATTTTCGATTGGACGTAAGGATAGGAAAAAGGATAGCGCAACAACTACCGTTAACTTGGAAAATAAAATCCTCGATACCAGTGTCATCATTGACGGACGCATCGCAGATATTTGCCGTACCGGCTTTCTGGAAGGGGTACTGGTCATTCCGGGATTTGTGTTAGAGGAGCTACAGCATATCGCAGATTCCTCCGATGTACTGAAGAGAAACCGCGGTCGTCGTGGTCTGGATATCTTGAACAAGATTCAAAAAGAAATGAAGGTAAAGGTTCAGATCTGGGAAGGCGATTTTGAAGAAGTATCCGAGGTGGACAGCAAGCTGATCAAGCTCGCTAAGCTCATTAACGGAAAGGTCGTAACAAACGACTTCAACCTGAACAAGGTATGTGAGCTGCAAGGTGTTGCGGTTTTGAACATCAATGATTTGGCGAATGCAGTCAAACCTGTAGTTTTACCTGGAGAAGAGATGAACGTTCAAGTCATCAAGGATGGGAAAGAGCACGGTCAGGGTGTCGCTTATCTGGACGATGGCACGATGATTGTTGTAGAGGGCGGACGAGAATACATTGGAAACGACGTCGATGTTCTCGTAACAAGTGTGCTGCAAACATCCGCAGGACGTATGATCTTCGCCAAACCAAAGTTGCTGGAACGAGCGTTATAAAAAAGACAGGAGAGGGATGAATCAGTGAGTACGGGTGTCGTGATCGTTGCAGCCGGTTCGGGTAAACGAATGGGTGGACAACGAAACAAGTTGTGGTTACCGCTTGCGGGCGAGCCGATCTTGGCTCATACGGTACGTCTTTTTGCTACTCATCCCGACATTGATGAAGTTGTGCTAGTGGTGAGTGAAGCAGACCACGCAGAAGTAATGACCTGGCTCTCGGCTGAAAAGCTGGCGGTTGTGGTTACACTGGGTGGAGCAGAGCGACAAGACAGTGTGAGAAATGGCTTGGCTTCACTATCCGCAAATTGCGATTACGTGCTGGTTCACGATGCTGCTCGTCCTTTCGTCACTCGCAAACAGATCAGTGACATGATCAAACAGGTGCAACAAGATCAGGCAACGATCATGGCAGTACCTGTCAAAGATACGATTAAAGTGGTGGGGGCAAATGGACTTGTAGAGTCAACCCCGGCACGGGAAAGCTTGTGGGCGGTTCAAACCCCACAAGCTTTTCGTATGTCTTTATTGCGAGAGGCACATCAGGCAGCAGAGGCAGCGGGGAAGCTGGGTACGGATGATGCAATGCTGGTTGAGTGGCTGGGTCATCCGGTATCGATTATGCACGGAAGCTATGAGAACATTAAGATTACGACGCCAGACGATCTGTGGTTTGGTGAAGAGATATTGCGGAAACGAAAGGGAGAGTAGCTCATGCGTATTGGACAAGGTTTTGACGTGCATCAATTAGTAGAGGGGCGTCCATGCATTATCGGAGGCGTCACCATCCCGTATGAAAAAGGCTTGCTAGGACATTCTGACGCAGATGTTCTCCTTCATGCGATTAGTGACGCGATTCTTGGAGCGATTGGTGAAGGGGATATTGGCCGTCATTTCCCAGATACAGACCCGGCTTTTAAGGATGCGGATAGCGTAAAGCTGCTGGAGCATGTTTGGAAGTTGGTTCGGGAGCGCGGCTACCGTTTAGGAAACGTGGATGCAACGATCATTGCCCAAGCGCCGAAGATGGCGCCGTACATCCCGCAAATGTGTGAAGTCATTGCACGCGTGCTGGAGGCAGACGATCTCTCGCAAGTGAATGTGAAGGCGACGACATCCGAGAAACTTGGTTTTACAGGCAGAGGGGAAGGAATCGCTGCACAGGCAGTATGCTTGCTTGTCAAGTAGAGGGGCAAGGTGTAACATAAAGCCTTAGATACGTTTTTACTTAGGTCAAGGCTATAGCCTTTTACATTCATAAGGATGGTGCTACCAATGGCGAAAGAAATTCGCACTCGTTATGCGCCGAGTCCTACGGGGCATTTACACATCGGCGGTGCGCGAACAGCGCTCTTCAATTATCTTTTTGCGAAACATCACGGTGGTTCGTTCATCGTTCGGATTGAAGATACGGACCAAACCCGCAATAAGGAAAATGCGGACGAAGAGCAAATGAAAAACCTGAAATGGCTCGGCGTAACATGGGAAGAAGGTACAGACGTTGGTGGACCATATGGACCGTACCGTCAAACAGAACGCTTGGACATTTATCGGAAATATATCGATCAACTGCTGGCAGAAGGCAAAGCGTACTACTGCTACGCGACAAAAGAAGAGCTGGATGCAGAGCGTGAAGAACAGCTCGCTCGTGGAGAAACACCACGTATTTTGGAAAAGCACCGCCATGTAACGGACGAGCAACGTGCTCAGTACGAAGCAGAAGGTCGAGTGCCATCCATTCACTTTCTCGTTCAGGATGATCGCGAGTATGTCGTGAACGACCTGATTCGTGGCCAGGTAACATTTAACTCCAACGAGATGGGCGATTTCGTTATTTGCCGTCCGGATGGCATTCCTACATACAACTTCGCCGTTGTAGTGGACGACTATTTGATGAAAATTAGCCACGTCATTCGTGGAGAAGAGCATCTGTCCAACACGCCTCGTCAATTGATGATTTATGAAGCGTTTGGCTGGGAAGCGCCTGACTTTGCTCACTTGGCACTGATCCTCAACCAAGATGGCAAAAAGATGTCCAAGCGTGACGAGAGCATTCTTCAGTTCATTGAGCAGTACCGTGATCTCGGCTTCTTGCCAGAAGCAATCGTGAACTTCCTTGTTCTTTTGGGATGGTCTCCGGGTGGCGAAGAAGAGATTTTCTTGATGGAGGATCTGATCAAGCTGTTCTCAATGGACCGCGTGAACAAATCGCCAGCTGTGTTTGATGCAACGAAGATGAACTGGATGAACAACTTCTATTTGAAGCGTCAACCGCTGGATATGATTACAGACATGTGTATCCCGCATCTGCAAAAAGCTGGCTTCATCGAAGAGAGTTTGTCTGCTGAGAAGCGCGAATGGGTTCGCAGTATCGTAGGCCTGTATCAAGAGCAAATGTCCTACTGTGCGCAAATCGTTCCGTTGGCAGCTCTTTTCTTCCTCGACGAAGTGGTGTACGATGAAGAAGCAACTCTGGTGCTGAAAGAACCGCAATTGCCGGAAGTACTGGCTTCCTTTGTGAAACACCTTTCTGCCCAGGATGCATATAATGTGGATGTTATTAAAGCGGTACTCAAAGACGTGCAAAAGGAAACGGGTCACAAAGGCAAGGCATTGTTCATGCCGGTCCGCGTAGGAGCAACTGGTCAGGCGCATGGTCGTGATCTGGCAGAGACGTTGTATCTGCTTGGACGTGACAAGGTGATTGCACGTGCACAGCAAGTAATTGCAAACGGTCAGTAAGTATTGGCTGGCTTTCTTTTATAAATCATGAATGCGACGATCAGGAGAAGTACAACAGTCTGCACATCTACAGAGAGGATGGATAGGTGAGAGCCATCTGGTGTGCCCTGTATGGAAATGCCCCTGTGAGCAATGAGCTGAACCTATCTTTTTGAAAAGATATCAGTAGGCGCCATCGGCTTCCCGCCGTTATCGGGATATGAGCGAGATCGTTCAAGGTTGTTTGTTAAGTCTTTGCAGCCAAGACGATCTAAGCAGAGTGGAACCACGGTAAACCCGTCTCTGTCCCTTCGTAATGGAGGGGATAGGGACGTTTTTTATTTTAGAGGAAGTTGAACACTCGGCAGGTAAATCAGGCAGGAGGTGCCACCCCAAAATGTTAGCACAGATGAGAGATGACATTCATGCTGTTTTTGAACGAGACCCGGCTGCGCGAAGTACGCTGGAAGTCGTTATGACCTATTCCGGTTTGCACGCGATATGGGGGCACCGGATTGCCCACAGGCTCTGGAAGGCTGAGCTGTGTACACTCGCCCGAATTGTCTCTCAACTGTCCCGTTTTTTCACGGGAATTGAGATTCACCCGGGCGCAACAATTGGCCGCGGCCTGTTCATTGACCATGGCATGGGTGTTGTGATCGGAGAGACGTGCGAAATCGGAGACAATGTAACGATTTATCAAGGGGTTACACTTGGGGGAACGGGGAAAGAAAAAGGAAAGCGACACCCTACGATCGGCAATGATGTCATTATTGCCACGGGAGCAAAGGTGTTGGGCTCCTTCAAAATTGGCGATAATTCAAAGATAGGGGCTGGTGCCGTTGTCTTGCAGGAGGTACCGCCTAACTCGACCGTAGTAGGAATCAAGGGACGCATCGTCATCCAGGATGGCAAACGGGTCAAAAATGATCTGGACCATGTAAATATGCCAGACCCGGTAGCGGATACGATTCGTTTGATGCAAAAGGAAATTGATCAATTACGCAAAGAATTGGAGCTTTTGAGGGAGGATAAACAGAACGATGGGCATTCAGCTGACTAACACGATGACGCGGCGAAAGGAACCGTTTCACACATTGGAGCCAGGAAAGGTAAAAATGTACGTGTGCGGCCCGACCGTGTACAACTACATCCACATTGGAAATGCGCGCCCTGCCATTGTATTTGATACACTGCGCCGTTACTTGAAATATCGTGGCTACGAAGTGACATTCGTGCAAAATATTACGGATGTAGATGACAAACTGATTCGTGTAGCGAATCAGGAAGGGGTCACTGTCAAAGAAGTGGCGGATCGATACACAGATGCGTACAATGCTGATCTGAAATCACTGAACGTATCTCCACCTGATATTCAACCACGCGTGATGCAAACAATTCCGGAAATCATTGAATTCGTGCAAGGGCTGATTGAAAAAGGCTTTGCCTACGAGAGTGAAGGTGACGTCTATTTCCGCACAGGACGTTTTCAGGAATACGGAAAGCTATCGCATCAGCCGTTGGATGATTTGCAGGCAGGTGCTCGTGTAGAAATCAACGAGAAAAAGGAACATCCCCTGGACTTCGTACTTTGGAAAGCGGCAAAGACCGGAGAAGTTACCTGGGACAGTCCGTGGGGTGAAGGAAGACCGGGATGGCATATTGAGTGCTCGGCAATGGCCCTGAAGTTTTTGGGTGAGGAAATCGATATCCATGCGGGCGGAACCGACCTTGTGTTCCCGCACCACGAGAACGAAATTGCCCAATCGGAGTGCTTTACGGGTAAAGTTTTTGCTCGTTATTGGCTACACAACGGCATGCTCAATATCGATAACGAAAAAATGTCCAAATCCCTTGGGAACTTCTTGCTTGCACGCGATCTTTCGGAGAAATTCGGCGGTCAATTAATTCGCTTCTTTATGCTTCAGGGGCACTATCGCAACCCGATCAATTTTAGCGAAGAGTTGATCGAACAGGCGGCCAATGGTTTGGATAGAATCAAGACTGCGTATACGAATCTGTCCCATCGTCTGGATACCGTGCGCGCAGAAGAGCCGAATGATCAGGCACAGGAGCAGGCACGAATCATTGGGGAGCTTCGCGAGCGTTTCGTTGCTGAGATGGATGATGATATCAATACAGCGAATGCCATAACCGTTATTTTTGACGTCGTGAAGGAAGCCAACCTGTACTTGCGTCATCAAAATGTAGGCGAAGCCGAAGTTCGTGCATACATGGATTTGTTGGTGGAGTTGACGGAGGTTCTTGGTCTTGAAATTGCTGAAGAGCAGGAGCTGTTGGATAGTGAGATTGATGCGTTGATCGAAGAGCGCACAGAAGCTCGCAAAGCAAGAAACTTTGCCCGTTCTGACGAAATCCGCGATCTGCTCGCAGCAAAAGGAATCGTGCTTGAGGACACGCCACAAGGTGTTCGCTGGCGTCGAAAATAAGGGGCCGAAGAAAATAGATGCAAAAAGAAGAACTAACCCGAGATCCTAATCTGACAAATCCACTCGTGCTTGCCTTCCTCGGAGATGCTACCTATTCGCATTGTGTGAGGTATCATTTGATCGCCAAGGGGCTGGTTAAACCAAACCAGCTCCACAAGGCGGCCAACCGCTATGTTTCAGCGAAAGCACAGGCCAATGTGTTGTTAACGTTAATGCCCACATTGCCGGAGGAAGAATTGAATGTAGTGAAGCGGGGGCGGAATGCCAAATCCGGCTCCAGTGCCAAAAACGCCGATATTATCGACTACCGTCATGCAACGGCTTTTGAAGCATTGATCGGGTACTTGTATTTGAGTGGAAATGAAGAGCGGATCGCTGAAATTGTGCAGCAGGCTTTTGCCATAGTGGAAGGAGAATCATGAAATGAGTGAAGAGTGGATTCTGGGGAAAAACCCCGTCATCGAGGCTTTGCGATCAGGCCGTACGATCAATAAGATTTGGATTGCAGAGGGAACGAATAAAAATCTGATGGGACCTGTCTTTGCCTTGGCGAAAGAACAGGGTGTCATTGTCACGACAGCCAACCGCAAAAAGCTGGATCAGCTCGTGTCGTCGGACAACCATCAGGGTGTTGTGGCTTCTGTCGCTGCTTACGATTACGTAGAAGTAGACGATATTTTGAAGCGGGCAGAGGAAAAAAACGAGGCGCCGTTCATTTTGCTGTTGGACGAGCTGGAAGATCCGCATAATCTCGGTTCCATCATGCGGACAGCCGATGCAGTCGGTGCTCATGGTGTCATCATTCCAAAACGACGTTCTGTCAGTCTTACGGCAACAGTGGCAAAAGCTTCGGCAGGGGCGATCAACTACGTGCCAGTAGCGCGAGTGACGAATTTGGTTCGTACCATGGAAGAGCTCAAAGAACGCGGTGTTTGGATCGCAGGAACAGATGCGAGTGCCAAGCAAGATTTCCGCCAGGGTGATTATACGATGCCGCTCGCAATTGTCATTGGCAGCGAAGGAAAAGGCATGAGTCGCCTCGTGCGGGAAAACTGTGATTTTCTGTATAGCCTTCCGATGGCGGGCAATGTTACCTCACTCAACGCTTCTGTAGCAGCTGCCTTGTTGATGTATGAAGTATATCGCTCCAGGAGTCCAATTCCGACGCGGGTGAAATGACATGGCGAAACGAAAAGCCAAGCAGCTGTTGATCGTTGATGGATACAATATCATCGGCGCCTGGCCCGATCTGCGCCTGCTGAAGGATCAAGAGCGGATGGACGAGGCGCGTGATCAATTAATCGCAAAAATGGCAGAATACCAGAGCTACACTGGTGTGAAGGTCATCATTGTCTTTGATGCGTACAACGTTCCTGGCATTGGCCGTCAAATGGAGGACTTCCAGGTCGACGTTTATTTCACGAAGAAGAAGGAGACAGCAGACGAGAAAATTGAGCAGCTAGTCTCCCAATTTCACAATAAAAATCGACAAATTTATGTGGCAACTTCTGACTATACCTCTCAACGTGTCATATTTGGGCAGGGAGCTTTGCGCAAATCAGCGCGGGAGTTGTTGCTCGATATGGAAAATGCGGGCAAGGAAATCAAGAAACAAGTCGAAAAAACGCAAGAAGACCGTTTCTCCACGCGGATTACGCTGAATGATGAAATAGCGAAAATATTCGAAAAATGGAGAAGGGAATAACTTGGATTCGGTTGACGCTTTTTTACGGCATCATGTATAATAGCGCTATCTATTGGAGAAACCGGTTGGCGGAGGGATCATTTGTGAGTGTTGACCTCAAGGAGTTAAAACATGCCCAATATGAACTAATGACCGACGAAGAAGTAGTCGACCTGGTTCGCGATAATGACGCCGAAGCTTTGGAGTATTTGATCAACAAATACAAGAACTTCGTTCGTGCCAAAGCGAGATCCTATTTTCTTATTGGGGCTGACCGCGAAGACATCGTGCAGGAAGGGATGATCGGACTGTACAAGTCTATTCGCGACTTCCGAGGAGACAAGCTCACGTCGTTCAAGGCATTTGCCGAGCTGTGTATTACCCGTCAGATCATTACCGCGATCAAGACAGCGACACGCCAAAAGCACATCCCGCTCAATTCTTACGTCTCATTGGACAAGCCTATATACGATGAAGATTCTGACCGCACACTACTCGATGTGATCTCGGGAACCAAGGTGACCGATCCGGAGGAATTGTTTATCAATCGGGAAGAATTCGATGACATTGAGGGCAAGATGAGCGAAATCTTGAGTGACTTGGAACGCCAGGTTCTCATGCTTTACTTGGACGGACGATCCTATCAGCAGATTGCTGTTGAATTGAAGCGTCATGTCAAGTCTATTGATAAT
The DNA here is from genome assembly GCF_013284345.1 of Brevibacillus sp. MS2.2. NCBI lineage: Bacteria > Bacillati > Bacillota > Bacilli > Caryophanales > Paenibacillaceae > Brevibacillus > Brevibacillus sp. MS2.2. The sequence continues at coordinate 5,292 of NZ_JABSUZ010000060.1, read as the reverse complement.
GCATTGCAGCGAGTAAAGCGCAAGCTAGAGCGCTATTTGGAAGGAAGAGAGATTCATCTGTAGAGAATCTCTCTTTTTATTTTGGAAGCAAAAGGACTACCTCTTGTCAAGTCATTTTGTTTGACATGGGAATTTCGGTATGATAAATTTATTTAGTAGCCATAGACTCTTATCTCTCTGTTCTATGGTTACTTAGGTGAATGAAATGGTCTGGAAAAAGTAGCGGTTTTCCCGTACTATTTATCATCGGGGTACTTTTAACTAATAGCAGGTTTGAAATGAGATGGAGGTGGCAATAAATGCGAGTAAACATCACGTTGGCGTGCACCGAGTGTGGCGAGCGTAACTATATCTCCACGAAGAACAAGCGCACCACTACTGAACGTGTTGAACTGAAAAAGTATTGCTCCCGTGACAAGAAGCAAACCCTTCATCGCGAGACGAAGTAATGGTTGATGCGACGAAGTCAGGGGGTGGCAAAGTGGGTTTTTTATCACGAATCGGAGCCAGTTTTCGCCGTACCGGTGGTTTTTTTAGTGACGTAATGTCCGAGCTAAAGAAAGTCCGTTGGCCCAACCGTAAAGAATTGACGACCTATACGCTCGTTGTTCTTGTTACGGTTGTGCTCCTGGCAATATTCTTCTTCGTCGTTGATTTGGGTATCTCGCGCTTGATCGATTTGATTCTAGGAACGTAATTATGCAAGTCTTAGGAGGGACGGACGGTTAACGTCCTGTTGGATATGGAAAAAGCATGGTATGTACTTCATACGTACTCAGGTTACGAAAACAAGGTGAAAACCAATCTGGAGAAGCGACTCGAGTCGATGGGCATGGAAGACAAGATCTTTCGCGTTCTTGTTCCCACTGAAGAAGAGGTGGAAACCAAGGATGGTAAGAAGCGCACCGTCACGAAAAAAGTGTTTCCTGGATACGTCCTTGTTGAAATGGTGATGACGGACGACTCTTGGTATGTCGTGCGCAACACCCCTGGGGTTACCGGCTTTGTCGGATCCACGGGTGCTGGCTCTAAACCGACAGCGCTGCGTCCTGAAGAGGCCGATACGATTCTCAAGCAAATGGGAATCGAAATTCCCAAGATCAGAGTCGATTTTGCTCTCCGCGATATGGTGCGCGTCACAGATGGTCCGTTTTCCAATCGCACCGGGGAGATTATCGAGATTTACCCGGACAGGCAGAAGGTTCGCGTGTTGGTGGACATCTTCGGTCGCGAAACACCGGTAGAGCTAGACTTTACACAAGTTCAAAAATTGGATTAGGATTCAACTTGAAAAGTATCGCGCTATGTGGTACATTTCATTTTGTTTTAACAATCCCACAACATTAATTGGGGTTTCTTGCACTCTCACTATAGATCGAAAGTCTTTTACATAGAGACTTTCAAAAAACGGTGGGAGGGGGCATTCCCCCGTAATAACCACATGTGAAGTAAGGAGGTGTGTTACGTGGCTAAGAAGGTTATCCGCGTAATTAAATTACAAATCCCAGCAGGTAAAGCGAATCCTGCACCTCCAGTAGGTCCGGCTCTCGGTCAAGCTGGTGTAAACATCATGGGATTCTGTAAAGAATTCAATGCTCGCACTGAAAGCGAAGTAGGTATGATCATTCCGGTGGAAATCACCGTGTTTGAAGACCGTTCTTTCACTTTTATCACAAAAACTCCTCCAGCTGCAGTTCTGTTGAAGAAAGCTGCTGGTATCGAGTCCGGTTCTGGCGTACCAAACAAAACAAAGGTTGCTACGCTGAAGCGTGATAAAGTTCGTGAAATCGCAGAACTGAAGCGTCCTGACCTGAATGCTGCATCCGTAGAAGCGGCTATGCGCATGGTAGAAGGTACAGCTCGTTCTATGGGTATCGTAATCGAAGACTAATTGTCTTGAGTGCAAGGGGGCACAGAGGTTGTGCCCCCCTGTCTGTGGGAGGATCAACCGCTACGACCACATTGAAGGGAGATTTAATCATGGCGAAAAAAGGTAAGAAATATCAAGAGGCTGTAAAGCTCGTTGATAAAAACAAAGTATACGAAGTAGCTGAAGGCGTTGAGCTGGTTAAAAAAGCAGCTACAGCTAAATTCGATGAAACTGTTGAAGCAGCTTTCCGTTTGGGCGTAGATCCTAAGCGTGCTGACCAACAAATCCGTGGCGCAGTTGTATTGCCACATGGTACTGGTAAAGTACAACGTGTTCTCGTATTCGCAAAAGGCGATAAAGCGAAAGATGCAGAAGCAGCTGGCGCAGACTTCGTAGGCGATGCAGACATGATCGCAAAAATTCAAGGTGGCTGGTTCGACTTTGACGTTGTAGTAGCTACTCCTGATATGATGGGTGAAGTAGGTAAATTGGGTCGTGTACTCGGTCCAAAAGGCCTGATGCCAAACCCTAAGACCGGTACAGTTACTTTCGATGTAACTAAAGCGGTTAACGAAATCAAAGCTGGTAAAATTGAGTATCGTGTAGACAAAGCGGGTAACATCCACGCTCCTATCGGAAAAGCATCCTTCGATGCTGACAAACTGGTAGAAAACCTGGCTGCTCTGACTGAAGCACTGAACCGTGCGAAACCAGCTGCTGCTAAAGGTGTTTACATGAGAAACGTAACCCTGAGCTCCACTATGGGCCCTGGTGTACGCGTAGCTGTAAAATAATGACACTTGACTTCCTTTACGGGAGTTGTTAAGATAGTCCCTGTTGATGAAAAGAATATGCCGTAGACAGAAGGTGCGGTGCTTGTGAGAGTAACGCTTAATACCCCTCCGAGGCGTGTAATGTACGAATGAGGAAACGCTGTTTTCCTTTGACGATATAGCATTATGCCCTCGTGAGTCTGCGAGGGCATTCTTCATTTTCTAGGATTAGAGCACGGGAGGTGTAATCAATGGCAGAAATTCGTCCAACCGTTATTCGTGAAGAAAAGGTACAAGCGATCAACGAAATCGCAACTAAGCTTCGCGAAAGCCAAACTACAGTGGTAGCTGACTACCGCGGTCTGACAGTAGCACAAGTAACTGAGCTCCGTAAGCAATTGCGTGAAGCTGGTGTTGAGTTCCAGGTGTTGAAAAACTCCCTGACTCGTTTGGCTACTGAGAAGGAAAGCCTGACTGAACTGGATCAATATCTGACTGGACCAAACGCTCTGGCGTTCTCCAAAGACGATATCATCGCTCCAGCGAAAGTTATCGCTGAATTCGCTAAGAAAAACGACAAGCTGGAAATCAAGGGTGGCGTTATCGAGGGTAAAGTAGTTGATGCTGAGCAAATTAAAGCTCTGGCTTCCCTGCCGAACCGCGAAGGTCTCTTGTCCATGCTTCTTTCCGTCCTGCAAGCTCCAATGCGCAACGTTGCACTGGCAGTCAAAGCAGTGGCAGAACAAAAAGAAGGTCAAGGCGCGTAATCGTCTGATCGGTTAATGTTTTACAAATACTATTCCTTGAATGGAGGATTTACAAATGTCTAAAGAGCAAATCTTGGAAGCCATTAAAGGCATGTCCGTTCTCGAACTGAACGATCTGGTTAAAGCAATCGAAGAAGAATTCGGCGTAACTGCTGCTGCTCCTGTAGCTGTAGTTGCTGGTGGCGGAGCAGAAGCTGCTGCTGAGCAAACTGAATTCACTGTAAACCTGGTAAGCGGCGGCGCTTCCAAAATCAACGTAATCAAAGTTGTTCGCGAGCTGACTGGCTTGGGTCTGAAAGAAGCAAAAGACCTGGTAGACAACGCTCCAAAAACACTCAAAGAGGGCGTTTCCAAAGACGAAGCAGAATCCCTCAAAGCAAAACTCGAAGAAGCTGGCGCTCAAGTAGAAGTAAAGTAAGTTAGCTTCCTTTAGGATATCCCCTTGCCTGCGGCAGGGGGATTTTCTATAAACTTTTGATGATAGAGTTTTTTTAAAACGATGAGGAAGGGTGAATCACACGTGGCAGACCATTACTATACCAATCAACCGGGCGCTGCACATGATGAACAGCAATTTACGTTCAAGCTCCGTGGTAATGAATTTCGCTTCATAACGGATGCTGGCGTTTTTTCCCGAGACCGGATTGACTTTGGAAGTGTATTGCTCATCGAGAACATGGAAATCGACAGTCATGCGCGTGTACTCGATGTGGGATGCGGGTATGGTCCGATGGGATTGACGGCTGCCAAGCTTGCTGATCATGGTCGGGTGACGATGATCGACGTGAACGAGCGTGCGGTTAACCTGGCTCGTCGTAATGCAGAAGCAAATGGAATAAAAAATGTTGAGGTTCGAGTGAGCGATGTCTACAGCGGCGTACAAGGTGAGCAGTTTGATGTCATTCTAACCAATCCGCCGATTCGTGCGGGTAAGGAAATCGTTCATCGCATTTTTGTAGAAGGATACGACCTGTTGGTAGAAGGCGGAGAAATGTGGGTTGTCATTCAGAAGAAGCAAGGTGCCCCATCCGCATTGAAGAAGTTGCAGGAAACGTACCGCGAAGTAATAGAGGTAGATCGGGAAAAAGGCTATCACATATTCAGGGCAATCAAATAAGCAAGAAGAAATCATTAGAAAAGTTTTCTTGACGTGAATAATTGAATGTGGTAGCATTATAAAATGTCAATATGGGATAAATGTCTATTTTTCAGCAATTCCCTGTCTGTCAAGCGTTTCTACTTTTTTCCTGAGATAGGAATGTTTGCGTGAAAACATGGGAATTCTTTTAAAATAGAGTTTCTCTGGGTTAAAAATGGTTGAAACTGCTTTAACCCATTTTTATTTTTAGGCATTCGAATGCGACTGAAAGAAGTTGCCGAATGCCGAGTTTCTATGTGTGAAAACACAACCTGAGGGGTGAATAAGTTGGCAGGTAAAGTGATTCAAAGTGGCCGACACCGCCAGCGTCGTACGTATTCACGTATTAACGAAGTGCTGGGCCTTCCAAATCTCATCGAGATTCAACAAAAGTCCTACCAATGGTTCCTTGATGAGGGGCTCCGTGAGATGTTCCAAGACATTTCGCCAATCCAGGACTTCACAGGTAATCTCGTGCTGGAGTTTATCGACTACAGCTTGGGAGAGCCGAAGTACGATGTTGACGAGTCGAAAGAACGTGACGTCACCTATGCGGCGCCTCTGCGTGTGAAGGTACGTTTGTTGAACAAAGAGACGGGAGAAGTGAAGGAACAAGAAGTATTCATGGGGGATTTCCCGCTCATGACCGAAACGGGAACCTTCATTATTAATGGTGCTGAGCGCGTTATTGTCAGCCAGCTTGTTCGTTCCCCCAGTGTATATTACAACACCAAAGTGGACAAA